>NZ_JRPT01000056.1:0-34077 GCF_000762865.1 Prevotella sp. S7 MS 2
CGTTTCGTTATTGATTGCTGTTTTCTGAATTAACCGAAGTTATCGAACATAATAGATTCCGGTTCTACACCGATACTATCAAGCATGTCTTGTACGGCCTTACTCATCGGGCCGGGACCACACATATAGTATTCTATATCTTCGGGCGCTTCATGGTCTTTCAAGTAGGTGTTGTACATCACTTGGTGTACAAAACCGGCCGTATAAGCCACTCCTGCTTCGTCGGCCTTAGGATCTGGACGGTCTAGCGCCAAATGGAAATGGAAATTAGGATATTCCTTTTCCAATTCATGGAAATCTTCTAAGAAGAATGCTTCGCTCAAAGAACGCGCACCATAGAAATAATGCATCTCGCGGTCGCGGGTGTGGAGCGTCTTCAACATGTACATAATCTGTGAGCGTAGAGGAGCCATTCCGGCACCACCACCAACCCAAATCATCTCTTTTCCGGAGTCTAAAATAGGATGGAAATCACCATAAGGGCCACTCATCGTCACCTTATCACCCGGCTTTAAAGAGAAGATATAACTCGATGCAATACCCGTCGGTACATCTTGGAAACCTACCTGTGGACGTGGAAGGAATGGTGTGCTGGCAATACGCACCGTCAAAGTGATGATGTCTCCCTCATCAGGATAGTTGGCCATAGAGTATGCACGTACCGTATCTTCAGGGTTATGAGCCTTCAATGACAGAATATTGAAATTCTTCCAAGCGGAAAGATACTCTTCGCCAATATCATTTTTATCAAAATCCTTATCGTAATCAATGACGTCGTAAGCAGGAATTCTAATCTGCGAATAGGAACCGGGAATGAAGTCCATATGCTCTCCAGGGGGTAATGCCACCTTAAATTCCTTGATAAATGAGCTGACATTCTTGTTACTAATGACCGTACACTCCCACTCTTTTACGCCAAGAACGCTCTCTGGTACTTTAATCTTCAAGTCGCCTTTGACCTTACATTGGCATCCAAGTCGCCAATGTTCTTTCACTTCTTTGCGACTGAAGTGAGGACGTTCGGAGTCTAATATCTCTCCACCACCCTCTGTAACACGTACACGGCACTGACCGCAACTACCTTTTCCACCACAAGCAGAAGAAAGATGTATGCCATTTTGAGTTAGTGTAGAAAGCAACGAACTTCCTTGTTCTACATTGAGAGTCTTCTCATCATTAACAACAAGATTTACGTTTCCACTTGGACTAAGATACTTTTTAGCCACAAGTAGTACGACTACCAGCAGTAGGATAATCGCCAAGAATACGAGTATACTTATTAATATAAACTGTCCCATATCTTATATTATATTTTTAGACCAGAGAAGCACATCATGGCCATAGCCATGAGTCCCACTGTAATAAATGTAATACCAAGTCCCTGTAGAGGCTTTGGCACATCACTATACTGCATTTTCTCACGAATAGCGCCCATACTCACGATAGACAGCGTCCATCCAATACCACTACCTATAGCATAAGCAATACTATCCCAAATACTCCCAATATACTGTGTGTTGCTTGGATCAAGGTTGATACGCTGCTGCATGAAGAGAGAAGCTCCCATAATAGCACAGTTTACTGCTATCAAAGGTAAGAAGATACCCAACGCAGAGTAGAGAGATGGACTAAACTTCTCGACCGTCATCTCAACCAATTGAGTAATACCTGCAATGACTGCTATAAAGAGAATGAAACTCAAATAAGACAAATCCACACCCTCTATCAAACAATCGGGACCTAAAACCTTCGTTTGGAGCAGGTAATCCACCGGTACCGTAACTAGCAATACAAAGGTAACGGCAAGTCCTAATCCCAAACTCGTCTTCACATTCTTACTTACAGCAAGGAATGAACACATACCAAGGAAGAATGCGAAAATCATATTATCCACAAATATGGACCTAAAGAAAAGACTAATAATATGTTCCATCTTAATTATTTCTCTTTATAAAAGTAAGCACGGTGTATCCAAATCACACACCCGACAAGTAATAATGCCATAGCAGGCATGGTCATCATACCATTATTAATATATCCTGCGTCGTACACTCCTTGGGGTATTAACTGGAATCCTAGCAAGGAACCGCGTCCCAAAAGTTCACGAAAGAAACCTACCACAACAAGAATCAAAGCATAACCTAAGCCATTTCCTAAACCATCTAAAAAACTTGGCCAAGGTTTATTCGTCATGGCGAAGGCCTCAAGTCGGCCCATCAGAATACAGTTGGTAATGATAAGACCTACATAAACGGACAACTGGACACTCACATCATAGGCTACTGCCTTCAACAATTGACTTACAATAGTTACCAAAGCTGCTACTACAACCAACTGTACAATAATTCTTATTCGCATCGGAATCGTATTACGAATAAGTGAGATTATCACGTTGCTAAATGCAGTAATAACCGTTACAGCCAATCCCATAACTATAGAAGGCTTCAATTGACTTGTTACAGCAAGAGCACTACATATTCCCAACACCTGAACCATGATAGGATTATCTAGGTTCAGAGGATTGATAAATGTCTCTTTATTTTGTTTTGAGAATAATGCCATATTATTTATCCTTTAAAAATTTAAGATATTGTCCCAAACAAGTGTGGAGCATCTCTGTCACACCATTTGATGTCAGAGTTGCACCGGTGACGCCATCAACTTCTCTCTGAGGGTCTTCTACCTTTTTGCTAACAGTAATTGCGATGGCAACTCCATCTTTCCCAAATATTTTTTTGCCTTGGAATTGAGCCTGCCAAGCTCTACTATCTTTGATTTCAGCACCAAGTCCAGCTGTCTCACTCTCATGGTTGAAGTAAGCACCAAATATAGTTTCCTTGTCGGCATTTAAAGAAATGTACCCGCTGATAGGTCCCCAAAGTCCCATACCATATACTGGAATGATATATTTCTCTTCACCATTGACTTTACAAATATACAGAGCGAGACGACCTTCTTTAGTATCTTTACTATTCAATTTGAACCCGGTGTTTTCTCCACCTTGTTCTCCGGGTGCTAAGACCTCTCCATTTGGATTGATAATCTCATCTGCCAATACCACCTCATGATATTTCTTGACAGCCTCTGCGTCATTGATGTCACGAATGTTAAGGGCATAGAGTAGTTGCTTTTTCTTATCTAAGGCAACGTTAGCATCTTGCGCCGGCTTCAATGCTTGAAACACAAATGCCAAAAGAAAGGCCACAACCACTACAATTACCATTGAATAGATAATCGTATATGAATTTGAATTTGTTTTCATTGTTCAATAATTATAATTTCAGTAGTGGCAATATTATTTGCTGGTACGCTTGGTACGCTTAGCAATATTTCGCTGTACTACACAGTAATCAATTGTTGGAGCAAACATATTCATCAGCAAGATAGCCAGCATCATACCTTCCGGATATCCGGGATTAAGCACACGTATAATAACAGCCATCGCTCCAATGATGAAACCATAAATATATTTACCGATTTCTGTTCGTGCACTTGTTACAGGGTCTGTAGCCATAAAAACTGCTCCAAATGCAAATCCACCTAAGATAAGATGTTCATACCAAGGAATATCAGTAGCACCACCAATATTAAATAAAGCTGCTACAATACCGCCACCGACAAATACACTACACATAATCTTCCAAGAAGCAATGCCTGTCCACAATAAGATAATGGCGCCAATAGCTATTGCTATAATAGAAGTTTCGCCTATTGAACCGGGGATAAAACCTACAAACATGTCGTTGAGACTTGCAGTTGGAATAATATTCTGGCCTAATTGACCAAGGGGTGTCGCTGCCGTGAAACCGTCAGGAAGCGTATTGCCTAAACCGAATATGGAATTTTTAGCTATCCAGACACTGTCACCACTCATTGTTTGGGGATAAGAGAAGAATAAAAATGCACGAGTTACAAGTGCAACATTGAAAATATTCATTCCCGTACCACCAAATATCTCTTTAGCAAATATGACAGAGAAAGCTATTGCAATAACCAAAATCCAAATAGGAGTGGTTACAGGAATAATCAATGGAATTAAGATACCAGTCACAAGATAACCCTCTTGTATCTCCTCTCCTTTCCATTGCGCCCAAGCAAACTCTATACCCAATCCTACTATATAAGAGATAATTACTTTTGGAAGTACAGCCAACATTCCGAAAGTAAATATTTCAGTAAATGAAGCTGTGGTCAATGTACCCGCAGCTAAATAATTTTGGTAGCCGACATTATACATTCCGAAAAGTAAAGCGGGCAATAAAGAAATCACCACTATACTCATGATTCTCTTTGAATCTATTGAGTCGTGAATCGAAACGCCAGTCTTTGAAGTTTCGTTTGGAACATATAGGAAAGTCTCGAAGCCTTCAAAAACGCTCTTAAATGCGTGCAACTTCCCTCCCTCTTCAAAGTTTGGTCTGATTCTATCTATGTATTTTTTTAAACTCATAATAAATATAACTACGTTTTATACCTTAAGCATTTTCTTTACGTAGGATATCTAGTCCATTACGTACGATTTGCTGTAGGGGCAATTTTGAGCTATCGACAAATTCAGCCAAAGCAAAATCTTCTGGACTTACTTCATAAATACCTAGCTGTTCTTGCTTATCAATATCACCCGCAATAATAGATTTAATAAGGAATTCAGCCATAATATCCATTGGCAACACCTTATCATACTCTCCACTCATAATCATGTGACGCTCTCCACCTTTGATTCGAGCATCCAATTTATAAGCTTTCTTCTTCCCTTGCAACCAAGAGAAATAGCTGCGATTGACAGAGAATTGAGAGATTCTCGGTAAAATCCATCCGAACATTTCATTTACATTGTCACCTTCGGGAATAGCAGTTACTTCTGATGTATGCGCTCCAAGGAAATCATCTAATAACGCTTTACGCCCTGTCAAAGGATTACCATTAATAATACGCACATTATCTATAGTTTTCAACTTATCTTTGAGCAAATCCTTAAGTGGAGTTCCCACCAAAGTTTTAACATAATCCGGTTCATGAATCTTACTTCCGGCAATAGCTATTGTACGTGTTAAATCTACTTTACCTGTTGTAAACAAGCGACCAATAAAGATAACTACAGATGGCTCTACCGTCCAAACCACTTCACCTTTATTCACCGGTGACAAATGATTCACTTGTATTCCGACATTACCAGCGGGACATGGGCCATCAAAGATTGTTACTTCAACATCTTTGGCATTTGTCAATGCATCACTCTTTTGATTGGCTCCAATTCCCAAATATGTTTTTTGAATCTTCGATAAGGCAGTAAGTCCGGTTTGAAAGGCAGATTCATTACCTTCTAACTCAACCTCGAAATCTGCGGCCAAAGGCATATCACGCAAAGCAGATACAAAAATAGCTTTAGGTTCTACATCCTCTGTTGTTGACACTGCATACGGCAATTGGTTGATGAAACCAAAGAGACCGGCTTCTAACAAAGACTGTTTAACGCTTTCTGCATCAAGGCTATTCACATCTTTTACACCGAAATCTATAAATTGCTGTTCTGCATCTGCCTTTACATTCACGCTAAGGACTTTTCTACGATCACCTCGCACAATAGCTTCTACAGTACCACTAACTGGAGAAGCAAACTTAATCGAAGGATGTTTTTTATTCACAAACAAGCCTTCTCCTGCTTTAACATGGTCACCTTCTTTGACGATTACCTTCGGCTGTAAGCCTATGAAATCATTTGGGACAAGCGCATATACATCGCTCATTCCTTGACTTCTTGTTACAGTCTTGGCCTTGCCTTGCAGGTTAATGTCTAAGCCCTTACGTAACTTAATTACATTTGCCATAATTATATTTAAACTGATAAATATTGTTTTTGTACATTCACAAAAATAAACACAAGTGCAAATATACTAAAAAGCGGACACTTAAAACAAGAAAAGACAGCTTTTATTTCTATGTCAGGCAAAAAACGACTAAATTTGCGTCATTAATTCATAGAGAGCGAATAAAACGTAAATACAAACATATCATAAATGGGAGTATCTGGACATTTGTCAGTATATACTTCTTTACAATTGTATTGTTGCATATACCAGCAATACAGCGCTTTATTGGGTCGGAACTTAGCATTGCCGTTGGCAATAAATTAGGTACCAAAGTAGAAATAAAACGAGTAAACTTAGGTATATTTAATCGGGTAATTATCGACGGGATAGCAATTCAAGACCAGCATGGTGAGACTATGTTATCAGCCAGTCGGTTATCTGCCAAGTTCGATATACTCCCCCTTTTCCATGGTAAGCTCTCTATTTCTGCCGCTCAATTGTTTGGTACCTCTATCACCACATATAAACAAACCACTAATTCTAAGCCTAATTACCAATTTGTAATTGATTCTCTAGCATCAAAGGATACAACTCAACATTCAAAATTAGACTTAGCAATACACTCAATTATTATTAGACATGGTGCTTTTTCATATGACTTGCGAGAAGCAGTTACACTCTCTCGTACATTTAATACAAATCATATTGCCTTCCAAAATATCAGTGCACATCTTATATTAAACCAACTCACCAAAGAGCTGATAGATGTGAATTGTAAAAAGCTGTCACTCACAGAGAAATCAAGTTTGACGGTCAAAGGCCTGACTTTTAAGTTAACAGTAAACCAGCATGAAGCTAAACTATCCCATTTTCATCTGCAATTACCTCAATCTTCTATCAAGTTAGGAGAATGCCGTGCCAGTTTCAAAAAAGGTAAACATGGAATAGAAATGCCTTCATTGCAATTCATTGGTAGTATTGATAAATCTACCATAACACCTTGTGATTTAACGTTTTTATATAAATTATTCAAAGAAGCAAACAATCCAATAACACTTCAATCCTCTTTTTCTGGAACTAGTACATTTATTCGAATCAAAGATATTCATATAACAGGGAAAGACCTTACATTAAATACAAATGGTTCTTTAAGCAATTGGCAGTCCACTCCACGCTGGGTTGCTGCCGTACAAGAACTACGAATATCTGCTAATGGTATTAAGATGATAGCCGAAAGCCTAGGAACCAAATTCAACATCCCGGCAGAAATGACAAGATTAGGCAATATCCATTTCCAAGGTTTTCTTGGTGGATATGGGCAAGACCTTGCTCTAAAGGGAATATTAAAAACCGGTCAAGGTGTCGCTAATATAGCTTTAGGCAAGCATCTCAACAACTTTTCCGGACGTCTAGAGACAAAAGGTATCAACCTTGGTAAAATACTTAATAACAACAAATTAGGCGTCTTAGCATCAAGTATCAATATAGATGGGAAATTGCCTACAAAAGAACAATCTCCTCTATTGATTATTGCTAAAGGTTTTATCTCACGCTTTGACTACAACCAATACTCTTTCCAGAATATTCATCTAAATGGAAAATTTGTACAAGCTGCTAAAGGTATGCAGTTTAAAGGACTATTAAATGTTGACGACCCTAATGGACAATTGAGTTTACATGGTAATATCAGCAAAATTAATCAGGTATTAACAGCCCAATTAGAAGCTCATACTACTAATTTAAACCTAACGGCCATGCATTTGCCATCACCTTGGTCACAAGCTCTCATTAGCGGGAAAATTTCTAGTAATATAGTCGGTAAATCTCTCAATACAGCTACTGGCCAACTCGTCGTATCAAATCTTAATATCTCAAAGAGTGATGGTGATTTTATACTCAATGAGCTGCGAGTTAATACGGGATACCATGACAAAATCCATTACATGAATTTAACGAGTGATTTCGGGACACTTGCTATTCAGGGAAACTTTGATTATGCAACACTCTATCAAAGCATAACCAATCAAATAGGCAGTAAACTCCCCACCCTGCCCGGTCTTCCAAAAGTTACAAATAGCAAGTATAACAATTTTACTATCAACACTTCACTCTACAACTCAGAATGGTTGAAGACTCTTTTCAACGTTCCTTTGGAACTCCAAGATACAGTTTCGTTGAAGGGTTCAATTAATGACATTGATAAAAAGATCAATCTTATCTGCCAAGTTCCACACTTCACTTATGCAGACAAACAGTACGAAGACGCCTTCATTGAAGTAACTACGCCCAATGACACGTTGAAAGCCAACGCTAGATTGAAAATGCTAGACGACAAGGGAAACGGTTTCTATTGGAACCTCCAGTCTCATGCCGCCAACAACAAGCTGGGAGCAATTCTCTCATGGGACAATAAAAGGAAGAAATTATTTAGAGGACAATTGTCTACAGAGGCCGACTTCTTTAGAACTGATGGTGGTGTGTCTTCTGCCCATGTCAAGATACACCCATCAAATATTCTTGTCGGCGACACAATTTGGCATGTCCAGCCCAGTGATATCATTTATAGTAAGAACCATCTAACCGTTGATCATTTTGAAATATCCCACAACAAGCAGCATATCATTGTATCGGGGATAGCCACAAAAAGTATGGAGGATTTCCTAACAGTAGACTTGCAAGATGTCAATGTCAACTACATTTTGAATTTAGTCAACTTCCATGCTGTAGATTTTAGTGGTCTTGCTACCGGCCAAGCTTACGTTACATCAGTTTTTACTGAGCCCAAAGCTCACGCTAATCTACGCGTCAACGAATTCCGATTTGAGAATGGCCGCATGGGTACACTCTTTGCCCATGTAAACTATAATCACCAAGAAGGACAAATAAACATAGATGCTCAAGCGCTTGATGAAACCGACAAGCAAACCATTATCAAAGGTTATGTATCGCCCAAAAAGAATTATATAGATTTAGGTATAGCTGCCGATAACACCAGACTAGAATTCTTAGAGAGTTTTTGTGGGACATTCATGAACAATATAACAGCAACCGCAAATGGTAAAGTGCGACTGTTTGGCCCCCTGAACAACATCAATCTGACCGGGCAACTAGTTGCTTCGGGCAATGTACACATGCTAAGTCTCAATACAGATTATACATTAAAGAACGATACAGTAACACTTATTCCCGACCATATCATCTTAAAGCATGATACAATCTACGATCGAAACCATAACATCGGTATCGTTCACGGCACCATCAACCATGAACATCTGACCAATCTAACGTATAATATCAATGTAGATGCAAGGAACCTATTAGCCTACGATACTCATGAATTTGGGGGAAATACGTTTTATGGAACGGCTTACACAACCGGTACATGCTCTATTACTGGCCGCAGTGGCGAAGTAGTCATTGATGTCAATGCCACGCCGGAGAAAGGGAGTCAATTCGTTTATAACGTGGCAAGTCCGGCAGCTATATCTTCTCAGGAATTCATCAAGTGGTCTGACAGAGATACTATTGCGACAGATTCTATCCAGCACCTTCACTTACGAGCTGAGCAAGACCTACAGAATGAAGACGACACTCCTGATATTCCTACAGATATACGTATCAAGTTTCTCATCAACATGACCCCTGACGCTATCATCAGACTCATCATGGACCAACAAACCGGTGACTATATTGATTTGAAAGGCACAGGAGGAATCAGTGCCACATATTATAATAAGGGCTCGTTCGACATGTTTGGCAATTATGTGGTATCCGATGGCCTCTATAAACTTACTATCCAAAACGTCATTAAAAAAGATTTTACATTCCAACAAGGCGGAACTATCAGTTTTGGTGGCGACCCTTATGCCGCACGCCTAAACCTCAATGCCTTATATCCAGTAGTAGGTGTCAGTCTGAGTGACTTGAAGATAGGACGTAGTTTCTCGAGCAATAACATACGCGTCAATTGTCTTATGAATATTAGCGGTACTCCTAGTGCTCCTAAAGTCGACTTTACACTAGATTTACCTACTGTCAGTTCCGATGTTAAACAGATGGTATTCAGTATTATAAATAGTGAAGAAGAGATGAAACAGCAAGTATTATATCTGCTAGCTGTAGGTCGCTTCTACACCCAAGGTACCAACAATGCCACATCTGAATTGTCGGCTCAGCAAAGCCAGACAAGCTTGGCTATGCAGAGTCTATTAAGCGGTACGCTGAGCCAACAAATCAATAATGTTCTGAAAAATGTCGTTAATAATTCTAATTGGAACTTCGGGGCAAACATCTCTACCGGCGATGAAGGATTGAATAATGCAGAATATGAAGGATTATTCAGTGGTCAGCTACTCAACAATCGCCTACTCTTTAATGGACAGATGGGCTATCGCGACAATGCAAAGACCGCCACTTCAAGCTTCATCGGGGACTTTGATTTACGTTATCTGATATTTCCTAATGGCAACTTTGCCATCCGAGTGTACAATCAGACCAACGATCGATACTTTATTAAGAACACACTGAACACACAAGGAGTCGGAATTATCCTGAAAAAAGACTTCACTAATTGGCGCGACCTTTTCCGTTTCCGTAGCAAAAAGAGATTAAAGAAAGAAGTCGATAAGAATAATAAATAATACTGCAACGCTTTGGCAGCATTATTGTATAAGCCATTCAGCAAAACTGCCAAAGCACAACAGTATCGCTGTTAAGCCTTGGCAGTAACTCAATACTATTTTCTATACTTCCAGATATGTATCACCTTTCTAACGATTGCAATATGGTTGAAAGTCGATATACCTACAAATAGCACAATACCTACAACCAATGCAGGCCACACTCCCCTATCATCCATATTAGGAAATAGCGCTTCTATAACATCCATATAGTAAAGACGAACGGCATACAAAATAATCCAAGCCAAAATTAGAACTCCAAAATTCAATACCAATGTCAGCCATCTGTATGGCCATGCCACTTGCATAGGGCTATACCCTATCAACAGTAAATTTTCTAATTTCTCAGAATTCTTTTGTACCAATAGGTAGATGCTCAACATAAGGATATAAAAACTAAGAGCACTAATAATTAGACCGATGGCTACAACCATTGCTACAAGTAGTCGCAAGAAGTAAGTAGTCTTCTCCGCATTGAGTTTATCATTCTCCTGCTCATATCCTTTCCTATCCAGATACTTTGTAAAATGTTCGTCCGATGGGTTCTTAACAGTTACTATTAGGCGTGTAGGAGCAGTCGATTGCTGAGGCGCATACCGCTGATTACTCCAATCCATGAACGACTGCGGTACTAATATTGATGACAAACGGCTAGAGAATCCTATTACTTTGCCCTTATAAATATCAGTATATCCATTACCACGTATGTTGATATAAAAGTCTATCAGCCCCACCAATCCTTCACTGATTTTGGGCAGCGAATGGCTCTGTGCAAATCCAAAATTGTACATCGTAAGATATACTTTCGGCAGGATAATCGGAATAACCTTGCTTCCCGGAGTATATTTCCAAGCACTTAAAGGCACTTCGACAAATTGATTAGGAATGCTCTCAAAGGATATTTCACCATTATTCAGAACGCTTGTCCCATTGACAGACATATTGGCATCAGCTTTATACTCTGCACTTGTAAAGGTTCCTAAGTCGGTAATGAAGTCTTGATTTTCCAAGTCTTCTACTTCAGCATCACTGAAATTGCTGGCTTTTGCACTTAATGTATTACCTGCTCCTATTTTCTTATTAATAACCAGAAAGCCCGAACGCATGAAGCTATCTTCTGCTGTGAGTACCGAAGATATATCATGATAAAATTGAAAACCTAACAGAACGATGGTCATTCCAAACAGGTTTGCAAAGAAAAAACCGGCAAACTGCGGAATGCTGATATGTTGTCTTAGTAACTTCCAAACAAGTTTCATAATCTCAAAACTCTTTCGTAATTCATATCCATATGCTTTCCAATACTGGTAACAATAATACCCGCGCCTTGCTTCTTAGCTTCTTCTAACATAATTTCAGCCATAATTGTCGAATTCTTGTCATCAAGATGACTGATAGGTTCGTCTGCCAATAAGAAATCAAATGGCTGAACCAAAGCTCTTATAAAGGCTACACGCTGTTGTTGACCAAAAGACATAAGCCCAACTTTAGTATTCATCTTGTCTACAATTCCAAGACGTTCGAACCAATCATGAATTTGGGCATCTGTCTTAAAAGCGGTAATATGATTCTTGATTTCTACATTTTCATAAGCAGTAAGTTCTGGAAAGAGTCTCAATTCTTGAAACAAATGGCTTACATGACATTTCCTTTGCTCTACCCAATCTTTCTTTTTAAAGTCACTGATAGACCGATTATCAAAAGAAATTTCACCAGTATAATCATGCCGGTAGCCAACTATATAGCTGCAGAAGGTGCTTTTTCCTTTACCACTTTCTGATTCTAGGAGGTATAAATGTCCCTTTTGAAATTCTACATCCTGCTTCCACACATCAGAATGAATGTCACTTCTGTTAGTAAAAACTTGTGGCAAGACATTGCTAAACTTGATTTTTTCCATCGGTTATTTGATTCTATAAACGAGTTGGCTAACCTTTCCAAAGATAGGACTGATAAAATCCCCAACCATATTACCCTTTTCTGTCCCAATATGATTAAGGTTGACCATCATGACAAAGCGTTGTCCGGCAAACAACTGTTGGTCATTTCTTGTCGGTCTATTCTCTTGATTAGCGATGGTAGATAAAGCCTTTTCTGGTGTACTACCACTATAGAATTGCTTATCAGGCGTTACTCCAAAGTAGAAATCAGCCTTTCCATCAGAAAAATGGAATGCATCTTTCTGCCAATCGACGATGCTACTGCCTGCTGGACAAGACTGTTTCCAATAATCAACATCGGCTAACCATTTTGTATGAGCTAGTTGGGCTACTAATGAGATGCCTTGACTTGCCTTATCATTCCTCCCTATCAAAGTCATTTCACCATCAATGCTCCTTAATATATTATTCATGTCTATTGCCGAATTAATTCCGGAAAGTAGTACTTGGAATCCCTTGTTATTCTGCAAAACAGGTAAATAGGCTTCTCCATTCACATCCATAAAGATGCCAATAGCATCTTCGGGATGCATGGTATTCGCATATGTGCCTTTGATTGGGCGATAAATAGCCAATGCGTTTTGTAAGGACTCATTCACCTTACGATTAAATGCAAACGGCTTCCCATCAAAGAATAAACATTCTCCATGCTTCTCTACATTTGCACAAATATAAACTCTTGACGCATCAGCACCTTTAGGTATACCGATAGTCAGAGGGGCTACCAACTGTTCAGGCAAGGCATCTGCCCGTGCCACCATGCACATGGGAGCTTCCAGTGAATCGATTTTCTCGTAGATTTTACTACTCAAGATACCTTCATCCTCATCTTGATTCAAATATTTTACCATCTGTTGTCGCATTTGACTTTGGCCAGATACCGTAACAGGTCCCATTATCAAAAGCGATTTATCAGAATAACCTACGAGCCAAGAATCTCTCAACACAGCAAAATTATAATCTCTGAAAGATTGTACTTTGCTACATACTCCTTGCTCGTTTAAATTGTCCAATGTTTTTAGAAAATCGTCCTTATCTCGCATTTTCATGCATGCCCCTAAATTCCCATCAGGCGATTCAAACAGCAGGATACGTTGTGAAAGGTCTATCCCCGTCTTGTCTAATTTCTTCAAGTGAAGAAGTGACTTTAAAACAATAACATTATCAATGCCACTCATCTTGGCAGGATTAATAGCTATTAAAGCTTTTGATTCTGCTGGAACAGGATTCAAATAGCTACTATCCGAACAAGATAATAGCAAATTCACTAATAATACTCCTATGATAATCCTAAAATGTTTCATACTTCTAAATTTCTTTTAGTCAATTGCGACATCATAACAGCATACAGTCCGGCCGTTTCCGTCCGTAGCCGACTATTCCCCAATGATATAGGACTATAACCATTGTCCATAGCAAACTTCACCTCGTCAATAGAGAAGTCGCCCTCTGGCCCTATCAATACTGTAATATCCTCATTCGCATCTGTTTGCTGTAAAATATTAAAGAAATCTTCTCTTTCTATTTCTGGGTAACAATGTGCTATAAATTTAAGCCCTTTGCGAGGAGAGGTTATAAACTCTTCAAACGAAGATAGTTCATTGATAGTAGGCATCATGGACTTCCTACTCTGCTTAACAGCCGAAACCATAATTTTTTCAAGCCTGTCTATACGCAAGACTTTACGCTCAGAAAACTTGCATTGTAAAAAAGAAAAATGGTCAATACCTACTTCGCAAGCTTTCTCAACCATCCACTCCATACGGTCAATATTCTTTGTTGGTGCAATAGCTAGATGTATACTTCCATACCAACCTTTAGGTTGAGAAATCATATCAAGTATTCGGAATAAACATCTTTTCGATGTTGTCAAAGTTACTTCTGCCTGATAGAAATTACCAACTCCGTCTAATAACCATAATTGGTCGCCTGTTTTAAGGCGCAATACGCGTATTGCGTGTTGGGCTTCATCTAATGGTAACTCTTCCGTTTCGGGAAGAGTCGATACATAAAAAAAATGAGATTCTTTCATTATTTATTTGAATCATCAGTTATATCGGTACGCCTTTTCAACTCTTCGCTAAGATTAGAGGCGAGTTTATAATCCTCATCGCGAATAGCACGCTCTAATGCTTCCTTAAGCATAGGAGTACTAATGACATTCACAGGGAGTGCCACTCCATTTCCATTGGGATTGTATGGCACCCTTTGGCGCTCCCAAAGATTAGTATCTATATTGATAGGAAGTCTAGCCATATAAGCCAAAAGGACTCCATCTGTAGCTCTTATAGCATATTGGTCTAATGTCTCCACATTATTCAATACGGTCATATACTGTCCATCCACAACATCTAATATTAACAATTCAAAGGCATTGGATTGATCGGAACTGATGATATTCCATAAAACGGCAGGCAACATACGCTCCGACATCTTGCCTTTTGTGAAATAAAGGTCGAAGAGTTGCATGTCATATCGTTCACATGTTATTGACAACAGATATTCTTCGGCCTTATCTACCAAGACAAGAAGTCCTTTATCTTTTGTTCCAATTATCTCCGATATGTTTTTAAAGATAATTTCAGTCTTATTCATGTACCTCCTTCGGCTGCGGTTTAAAAATCAAAGCAAAGCATACACCAACCAACAATGCATAGCCGGCAAAAATCAACCAACAAGATTGCCAATCACCGACAATAAATACTTCATCAAACTTCTTTAGTTCATGTGTAAAATGATCGACCACAGCCTGTGCCGATAAAGTTCCTATCGTAGCCCCAATTCCATTAGTCATGAGCATAAAAAGTCCTTGGGCGCTCGAACGGAGTGCCGGATCTGTAGACTTATCGACAAATAGCGAGCCCGAAATATTAAAGAAGTCGAAAGCCACTCCATAAACTATCATGGACAAAACAAACATCCATACACCATTGCCGGGATTTCCATACGCAAAAAGACCAAAGCGCAAAACCCAAGCAAACATGGCTATAAGCATAACATTTTTGATTCCATACTTCTTCATGAAGAACGGAATGAGAAGAATACAGCATGTTTCGCTAATCTGTGAAAGAGAAATAAGCATATTAGCATGGCTTACCCCGAAAGTATCTGCATATAAATCCATCGGTTTAAAGCTGTGGATAAAAGGATTGGCAAAGCCGTTGGTTATCTGCAAACTTACACCAAGCAACATTGAGAAGATAAAGAAGATAGCCATCTTACGCTGCTTGAACAAAGTAAATGCACGTAATCCAAAGGCATCGACCAAGCTTTTCTTATCATCACCTTTACTAACAGGGCAAGCAGGCAATGAAAATGTATATAGGAATAAGATTAGACTAAATACGCCCGATGTTACAAATTGGTACTGATTGGATTGGAACCCCATTAAATCTACCAACCACATCGTACAAATAAATCCGATAGTTCCAAAGATACGTATGGGAGGGAAAGCTTTTACAGTATCCATATTTGCCTGCGTTAAGGCAGAATATGCAACAGAATTGCTTAATGCCAAGGTTGGCATGTAAAACGCAACACTCAAGGAATATAATAAAAAAACGTGATTTTGTGTGGTAGCAACACTCAACATCAAAGCTCCGGCAATCAAGTGACAAAATCCCAATAAGCGTTGGGCAGGTATCCATCTATCAGCAATAATACCTATCAATGCAGGCATAAATATAGAAACAACACCTTGTATTGCATAAAACCACCCTATGCTTTGAGCCATCCCAATATTTACGAGATAGGTTCCCATGGAAGTCAGATAAGCCCCCCACACTGCGAACTCCAAAAAGTTCATCAGTGCCAAACGTATTTTTAAATTCATCTGTGTTATTGATTTACTTTGTTGCAAAGATAAGGTAAATCAACCAATTACAATAAGAATAAAACAAAAAAAATTGATTGTCTCACGACAACCAATCTTTATTAACCTTAATAATCTAATACCATGAAAAACACAGTGCAAATATAGACTATATCTTTTAATATATCAAAGTATAGTGCAGTTATATGTATGTTTTATAACATAACTTAATAAACTTAGACAGTCTATTAAACTTCGTTGACAAGAACATGCGTTTCTAACAATATGTACCTATTTTATATACGATATCTAGTAACCGATAAGAAGTTCACATCAGCAGTAACCATCACTTTAGTAAAACATTCATTATAATTTGGTCAAACTCTGCCTGATGATGTACCCCTACTATCATTTGCGGTTGTCCGGTTTTAGGTATCATGAGAAAAGTCGGTATCGACTGTATACCAAACTGTGTAGCAAGCTCTTGCTCTTTATCTATATCAATCTGATAAACATTGATACGTCCTTTATATTTGGTTGCAAGCTGTTCCAAAATGGGAGACATCATTTTGCAAGGCCCGCACCATGTCGCATAAAAATCTATAATTGCTGGCTTGTCACCTTTAAACTTCCATTGTTTATCGTTCTCATAATCCATGACTTTATTCTTGAATTCTTGAGCGGTTAGACTTTGTACAGCTTTCTCAGAATTCTCTTTCGACTCTACTTGCTGTGCTACATTTTTTACCGAACGAGGGGAGGTATTACAACCAACAAATGTAAACGCTACAGCCATTATTATTAATACAATTTTTGTTTTCATTTATTTGAATCCTTTCATTTAGATTGATAATTCTTTAAATTCATAAAGGCAAAGATAGCTGTAATTCTATTTAGAATTAGGAAGTTAATCCTTTTTAAATAGGATTTTATAAAGAATTGAATAATAAGAAGGTTATCTGTTTGCGGAAACAGCAAAAATGTAATGTAGAGATTACAAATTTGAGACTCTATTCTTTGTACATTTATATTTTTACGCTATATTTGCAAAAGAATTACATGAGAGTGCAAACTTGACGCGTTTGACCTTATAATATAAAACGAATAATAAAAACAATAATTAAATAACCCCATTTTAACATGACTAAAAAAAGAGTTTACACTTTTGGTAATGGAAAAGCTGAAGGTAAGGCGGACATGAGGAACCTGCTTGGTGGTAAAGGTGCCAACTTGGCAGAAATGAACTTAATTGGTATTCCTGTCCCTCCCGGATTCACAATTACCACTGATGTTTGTAATGAATACTTTGAAAAAGGCCGAGAAGCTGTTGTTGAACTACTAAAAGCAGAAGTAGAACAATCTGTTCATCACATAGAATCATTGATGAACTCTAAATTTGGTGATCCTCAAAATCCTTTATTGGTCAGTGTCCGTTCTGGTGCTCGTGCATCTATGCCCGGCATGATGGATACGATCTTGAATTTGGGACTCAATGACGAAGTGGTTGAAGGGCTTGCCAAGAAAACTCAAAATGAACGTTTTGCATACGACAGCTATCGTCGCTTTGTCCAAATGTATGGTGATGTTGTATTAGGCATGAAGCCTGTAAACAAGGAAGACATCGACCCATTCGAAGCTATTATCATGGATGTAAAACGTCAACGTGGTATCACTCTGGATAATGAATTAACCGTTGAAGAGCTGAAGCAATTGGTAGAATTGTTTAAATTTGCCATCAAACAGCGTACTGGCAAAGATTTCCCAACAGATCCAATGGCTCAATTATGGGGTGCTATCTGTGCTGTATTTGATAGTTGGATGAATGAAAGAGCAATTCTTTACCGTAAGATGGAGGGAATTCCTCAAGAATGGGGTACGGCCGTTTCTGTTATGGCTATGGTGTTCGGAAACATGGGCGATACTAGTGCCACCGGTGTATGTTTTAGCCGTGATGCAGCTACAGGAGAGAATGTATTCAATGGAGAATATCTAGTAAATGCACAAGGAGAAGATGTGGTTGCAGGTATCAGAACTCCTCAACAGATTACTTTGGCGGGTTCTAAAAATTGGGCAAAACTTCAGGACATTGATGAAGAGACTAGAGCCACGAAGTATCCTTCGATGGAAGAGACAATGCCTGAAATCTATGCTCAGCTAAATACCATCCAAGAGAAGTTGGAAAAACATTACCATGACATGCAAGATATGGAATTTACTGTTCAAGAAGGTAAATTATGGTTCTTGCAAACAAGAAATGGCAAACGTACAGGTATGGCAATGGTTAAAATAGCCATGGATCTTTTGAAAGAGGGTGAGATTGATGAGAAAACAGCTTTGCAGCGTTGTGAGCCCATTAAGCTGGACGAACTCTTACATCCGGTCTTCGACAAGTTGTCTCTAGCTCAAGCCAAGGTGTTAACACGAGGATTACCAGCGTCTCCGGGTGCTGCCTGTGGACAAATTGTATTCTTTGCAGACGATGCTGCTAGATGGAGCGCAGAGGGACATAAGATTATTATGGTTAGAATAGAAACCAGCCCCGAAGATTTAGCAGGAATGAGTGCTGCAGAAGGAATTCTCACTGCTCGCGGAGGTATGACAAGCCATGCTGCCGTCGTAGCTCGCGGAATGGGTAAATGTTGTGTATCTGGTGCCGGTGGCATCAATATCGATTATAAAGAGCGCACATTAGAGATTGATGGTATCACTTTGCGCGAAGGTGATTACATTTCACTAAACGGAAGTACAGGTGAGGTATATTTAGGTGAAGTTCAGACAAAGCCTGCAGAAATCACAGGTGATTTTGCGAATTTGATGGCGTTGTGCAATAAATATACGAAATTGGTTGTTCGTACCAATGCCGACACCCCACATGATGCTGAGATTGCTAGACAGTTTGGTGCAGTAGGTATTGGTCTGTGCCGTACAGAGCACATGTTCTTCGAGAATGAAAAGATCAAAGTTATGCGTGAGATGATTTTGGCTGAGAACACTGAAGGACGTGAGAAAGCACTTGAAAAACTTCTTCCTTTCCAAAAACAAGATTTCTATGGCATCTTAAAAGCTATGGATGGTTGTCCGGTTAATATCCGCTTACTTGATCCTCCATTGCACGAATTCGTACCTCACGATATTGAAGGACAAAAGATTATGGCCGAAGAGATGGGAGTTTCTGTACAGACGATACAACAACGTGTCAACTCCCTCAGCGAACATAATCCTATGTTAGGACATCGTGGTTGTCGCCTTGGAAACACTTATCCTGAAATTACAGCGATGCAGACTCGTGCTATCCTTGGTGCTGCAATCCAACTAAAACGAGAAGGCTTGGATCCTCATCCAGAAATTATGGTTCCCTTGATCGGTATAGTAAATGAATTCGATGAGCAAGAAAGGGTTATTCGTAAAGTGGCTAAGGAGTTATTTGAGCAAGAGAATGTAGAAGTTCCATTCAAAGTTGGAACTATGATTGAGATTCCGCGAGCAGCTTTAACAGCTGAAACCATCGCAACGAAGGCTGAATACTTTAGCTTTGGTACGAACGACTTGACACAAATGACATTCGGTTATAGCCGTGATGACATCGCCACATTCTTACCGGTCTACTTAGATAAGAAAATATTGAAAGTAGATCCATTCCAAGTATTAGATCAAGTCGGTGTTGGCCAACTCATTGATATGGCAGTTCAAAAGGGACGTAATACCCGTCCTGAACTGAAATGTGGTATTTGTGGTGAACATGGTGGTGAACCATCCTCTGTTAAATTCTGCCATCGCGTAGGACTCGATTATGTTAGCTGTTCTCCCTATAGAGTGCCTATTGCAAGACTTTCGGCGGCGCAGGCAGCAGTGGAAGAAGCATAAAGAAAGAAAGAACTAAATAAAAGTTGAGCGGAAACCTTTTGAACTTAAAAGGAATCTCCGCCCAACTTTATATACACCATCCAAACCCGCAATGCAGAGAAAAAATCTACAGAAAAAGCAAACAAATCTTTGGCTATATCAAAAAAATACTCTATCTTTGCATCCGCAATTAACAAGGTACCTTGGCCGATCGGTTAGGTAACGGTCTGCAAAACCGTGTAGAGCAGTTCGACTCTGCTAGGTACCTCTACAAAGAGTGAAGAATTATCTTCACTCTTTGTATTTTTATTGGTTAATACACATACAAAAAAGACTCAGCAAGATTCTATCTTTTGAGCCTAAATATTATCTATGAAATGCTTTTTCCCCTATTGTACCAATGCTTCACATAATTTACGCTGCAACACACGCGCATCTAACACTGACATATCTGTATCCATAATAGCAAAAGCAAGAAGATGCCCATTACTACCAATACAATATCCTGCAAGCGAACTGATACCATAAGGATGAGAAAGAGTTCCAGTCTTGGCCCTCACCTTTCCTCTTAATTTAGAACTGGACATTTCTCTACGCAGTGTACCATCAACACCTGCAATAGACAATTGATTGTATAACATACGGAAAATAGATTTGTGTTGATAACCATAGCGTAATATTGCTGTGAGAGCGACTGGTGAAAGATGATTATGAGTACATAATCCACAACCATCGTGAACAACTAATGTCGAATCATGTAGTTGTAATGTATCTTTTAAAAAGGTCTTTAAATATTGTACACCTGCGATAGTTGGTTCTATATCAGGATTCACACGATGTCCAATAGTGTAGAGCATAGATGTAGCTTGCGTGTTAGAACTATTCTTCCACATGCGTCGCGTCACTCTGTCTATTGAACGATAAAAGCGAAAAATACAATGAAATTTCTTGGAAATCTTTGCTATAACAAATTGATTATCGGCCACTTGGATTCCATAGAAACGAAGTGAAGACTTAAAGTCACGTATAACACGTGGTGCTCCTTTGTAAAGAATACTATAGTGTGAAAAACTTAAATCCCAAGGATACCAATGCTTCTCACTCTGTACTGGCTTATGAAGTAATAAATCCAAACGAATTTTACCACTGATTTTTTTAATACCACGCCGTTTTAGCTCTTTAGCGAACATTGTGAAATCAGTTCCTTGCAACTGTGGATCTAAATCCGCTCGAAAACCTAAATCACCGTGTAGTATTCCATCACTTACAGTTCCACATGTGTACAAAGATGTTGTATATAGATATTTAGTACCCAGCAATTGCAACCCGGCAACCCCACTAAGTAGCTTCAAGCATGAAGCTGAAGATTGTGCTACATTCTCATTCACTCCGTAGACAGGCTTATCTGCTGTAAGATCATAAACAAAAAAGCCAAAATTTCCTTTTGCCCGCGGCTTCGCTGCAAATTCTACGAGTCGCTCATACAGAGCATTATCAATTTCGACATTCTCTGATACTAGGCTTTGTCTTTTTTCTTTCGTTCTGTTATCATTTCCACATGCATAGAATAAAAATATTACAACCAATACTACAATTACATGCAAGGGAGAATATAACCTATTATCAATAATCCTTCTACTCATTTAACCTTCTACAACTTAATTTTTTTCTTTACCCCTTTACTCTCATTGCTCATGCGATCTAAAGACGTTACAACATAGACGTATTTCTCCATACCTTTGTCATAGGGCAATTTATAAAAGGTGTTATCGGTTATCGTTACAATACAATTAGGATTCTCTATGTCTATTTTCTCATCTTTTTTAAAACGATAGATAACATATTTGGTCACAACATCATACCATTTCTTCGCTTTAGGCGCTTTCCAAAATAGAATATAACCATCGCTCGTCCACACCGGCTTCACCTTTTTAGGTTTCTTTGGTGCTTTATCATCAATAAATGTCATTTGAGGTTGGAGTGCAGGATTTCTCCAATAATGTTCACGCAACATTGTACCATAGTTACCCATATTATCTGTAACAGCTTTAGCATACCACAAGACAGTTCCTTTTACATTCTGCATTTGTTTATGGAGTTCAAACTTTGCGGTTTGCTGATTTTTTTGTGGATTAGTTAAATCCGGAGTACTAACAGAGCGCTCTACACTCTCACCGATATAAAGAGGCCTATGAGAAGCATGTCGATTCCACCAGCGAATAAGAGTAGCATAATCTGCTGTAGGATGACCAATCTGCCAGTATAACTGTGGAACAGAATAATCTACCCAGCCATTATTAACCCATAAAAGGACATCAGCATACAAATCATCATAGTTCTGTAATCCCCTAGTCTCACTTCCTATCAGTGGAGCATTTGCCTTATTTCTATATATACCAAACGGTGAGACTCCAAACTTGACCCAAGGTTTTACAGAATGAATAGAATCAGACAACTGCTTAATAAATAGATTCACATTATATCTTCGCCAGTCATCACGATTGTTAATACCATTTCTACTTTCGGCATATTCTTTATCATCAGGAATCATAGAACCAGCTACAGGATACGGATAGAAATAATCATCAATATGGAAGCCATCAATATCATAACGTTTTACAATATCGGTAGCTATGCGACATATAAATTCTCTATTCACGGCTTGTCCGGGATTCAATATAAATTGACCATCATATGAGAAGACACGCTCTGGGTGTAAAATAGCAATATGATTTGAAGCCAACGTTGATGTAGATTTTGTCTTCGCCCTAAAAGGGTTTATCCATGCATGTAATTCCATTCCACGCTTATGACATTCTTTTACCATCCATTCTAACGGGTCCCAAAAGGGCTGTGGCGCCAATCCTTGTTGGCCAGTCAAGAACCTACTCCAAGGTTCGTATGGGCTAGCATAAAGAGCATCGCATTCAGCCCTTACTTGAAAGATAATAGCATTAACCCCATCCCGTTGTAGTTCATTTAATTGGCTAGTTAGCATTTGTTTTATCCTTTGACTGCCTAGCCCCTGAAATTGGCCATTGACACACTGAATCCATGCTCCACGAAACTCACGTTTATTTTGAGCTTGACCAAAACATGGAATCAATAAAAGAAAAATCAAAAATAGAAATATTAAGCGTTTCATATTAAATAAGTGTAATGTACATATTTGGCTGAACAGTAAAATAACTGGTAGACAGATGGCAAAGTTAATAAAAAAACACCATTATTTTTTGTATTCGATTGCTTTTTATTAACTTTGGCCTAAATACAATTTGATGAAAACGCAATGGCTCTATATAATCTTACTGGCACTGTCATCTGCCAATGTATTTGCAAAAGCGCATTCTGATACGCTCTTGCTACACCGAGTTTTCTCATTTGCAGCAACTGTTGACACTACGAATATCAAGCCAAATACATCCTATACTTATACCAAATACTCATTAAATGTAAAACAACGTAACTTTATTTTATTAGCGGTTCCTACGATGTATGCTGTAGCACATGGAGAGAGCCGAAAGTATATAGGTGAGACCTTAGAACAAATTACTTCACAAAATATTGAGAGATACTCAACCCGCAATCTGCTAGATGTAACTACAGTACCCCATCATAAAAAGAGCATGTCTAACGTGCTGAAATATCTTACACCTCGACTTTATGCAGAGACAATGATTGGTGACAACCTATTATCTCCTTTTAATTATTATAATCGACGATATTATAAATATTCCATTGCATTTATGAAAAATGGAATAGCAAACCTACACTTCAAGCCACGACTGAAGAACACACAACTGATAAAAGGTCAAGCACTTATAGATATTGAAACCGGCAGCATTATTAAAACGCTAATAAATGGTGAATACGATATGGTCAAATTCACCCTGAATTTAAATATGAATAGAAATGGAGCGTATGCATTAGTTCCAAAAGAAGCTATACTGACCTGTAATTTCTCTTTCTTGGGCAATAAAACCGATGGACACTTTCAAGCTGTATATGGCTTAACTCCACATTTTACGGATAGCATTGGTGATTCCCATGATTACCAGCTCATGGAAAAATTGCGCCCTATTCCTCTCTCTGCAGAAGAGCAAAATACGTATACAGAGTATTTCAACAAAATCAAAACAAGGACAATTCAACCAAAAACTACAAGTCCACTAAAAAAAATATTATGGGATATAATTGGTGACAATATTTTAAACCGAATTAGATCTAACTATGGAAAAGCAAACCAAGGATATTTTAGGATGGATCCCATCTTTAATCCTCTTTATATGGGATATGACGATAGACGCGGATTCATCTACAAACTTGATTTAAGAACAAACTATGATTTTGATTCCAATAGAGAGTTTTATATTCGCTTAAAATCGAGCTATTCATTTAAAAGACATCAATTCTATTTCAAACTTCCAACCGTATTTTATTATAATAAGCAGAAAAATGCTTATATAGAAATGCAGCTAGAAAACGGGAACTGGATTAGAAATGAACTTATAGAAAGTGAACTAGATAAAAAGAGAGTTAAATCTACCTATAGTGATTATAGCCGAAGTAAATATTTCAAGGACATGCATGTAAAAATCAAGAATAATCTTGATATTAATAAATACATAAGCTTTCAAGTTGGAATCTCTGCTCATAAGCGCTCAGCCATGGAACACGAAAGATATGAAGCCGCAGGATTACCATCTAACTATGTATCCGTAGCTCCAATGGCCGAAATTCAATGGCGTCCAAGAACTTGGAACGGGCCTTTGATAGCATTAGATTACGAACGCGGTATAAAGAATTTTCTTGGTGGAGATATTAATTATGAACGCTGGGAGTTAGATATGCAATGGATTAAACGTCTGACACGTCTCCAATCTCTACAAATGAGAATTGGTACCGGTTTATATACCAAGAAAGGTGAGTCCGCTTATTTCCTTGATTTTGAGAATTTTAGAGAGAACAATCTTCCCGGAGGTTGGAACGACGACTGGAGTGGCGAATTTGAATTACTAAACTCTAACATATATAATGCCTCTAAATGGTACGCAAGAACGAATTTTACATACGAAAGCCCATTACTATTTATTTCAAGACTTCCATTGGTTGGTCACTTTATAGAAATGGAACGTTTCTATCTTAGTGGTTTATGTGTGAAAACAATTCATCCATACATAGAAATGGGATATGGGTTTACAACAAGATTATTCTCCATCGGTATGTTCGTCAATAATGAAAATGGACGATTCAGAGATTTCGGATGTAAATTGGGTTTCGAATTATTTAGACACTGGTAGATTATGACTCAACATCAAAATAATACTTTAACAGTATATCGGGCTAGCGCAGGTTCGGGAAAGACATTCACGCTTACTATAGAATATATCAAATTACTAATTGATGAAAATGTCAACTATAAATCAATTTTAGCTGTTACCTTCACAAATAAAGCTACCGAAGAGATGAAACTACGTATTCTTGGGCAGCTTTATGGGATTTGGAAAAACCAACTAGCTAGCAAGCCTTATTTAGACAAGATTGCAGCCGAAACAAAACTACCAATAAAAATCATAATGAATCGTTGTGGTCAAGCCCTCCATAACCTTCTACACAACTATAACTATTTTAAGGTAGAGACCATTGATGCCTTTTTCCAAACCATTTTGAGAAATCTTGCTAGAGAACTAGAACTCTCGGCAATACTTAACGTAGGGCTCAATGATATTCAAATCGAACATCAGGCAACTGACGAACTAATAGACCAATTAGAAAAAGGCAATAAAATCATCTATTGGATTCTTGACTATATTCAAGAAAATATGGATGATGGCAAATCTTGGAATGTCATTGGAAAAATCAAGTCGTTTGGGGAGAGTATCTTTAAAGAGTACTATAAGCAACATAGTGAAAAGCTCCGTGCCACCATTGGTGATGATAAGTTTTTCTATCAATATACGAAGGAGATTAAAAAGATTCAGCAAGAAGCTAAAGATAAAATGGCTGCTCAAGCACAAATATTCTTTGATATAGTAGAAAAGCATGGATTTAATATTAATGATTTTAGTAAGGGAGACAGAGGGGCATGCGGCTATTTTCTAAAATTAAAATCTGGAGAGTTTTGGGAAGATGAAAAGATCTACAATAAATCAGCTCAAAACGCATCAGAAAACCCTGATGCATGGGTAACTAAAAAGTTCTGTAAAGATGGAGAGCCTATTTATGAATTAGCAAAAACTCAACTTTCTCCCCTCCTCCACACAACAGAATCAATAAGAGTAGTAGAAGCACGTAATTATAAAAGTGCCACACTTACCCTTCGACACATGTACCAATTGAGACTATTAAATAGTATAGAAAACAAGGTTCATGAAATCAACCAACTATCAAATAGGTTTTTGTTAAGTGATACCCAAACATTGCTCTCACAGATGATACAAGGAAACGATGCTCCATTTATTTACGAGAAGATAGGTTCGCAGCTAGAACATATTATGATAGATGAGTTTCAAGATACCAGTACTGTCCAATGGCAAAACTTCAAAACACTTTTACTAGAATGCATGAGTCATGGATATAGCCCAAACCTTATTGTCGGAGATGTAAAACAAAGTATTTATCGATGGCGCTCTGGAGATTGGAGACTCTTAAATAATATTACCCAGCAGTTTGAGGATACAGAAACAGTAGCATGCCATTCACTAAGTACTAATTATCGTTCCAACAGAAATATTATAGAATTTAATAATCGCTTCTTCACTCAAGTTGTTGAGGCTGAGTACGACAAACTCACAGAACTAAAAAGTAAAGAAGCCGAAGAGTTGAAAAGGGCATATTCAGATGTTGTCCAAGAAATTCCTGCAGAGAAAGAACCTAAGGGGCTCATTAAAATAGAGCTACTTAATTCTAACGATTTGTATCAAGAGGCCATGCTTCAAAGCGTTGCAGACACGATTCACACTCTTCTGGTAAATGGCGCTCAAATACATGACATTGCTATTCTTGTAAGAGACAACAAAGGCATACAAACCATCAGTGAATACTTTACAGCTACATGGCCCGACATCCCAATAGTTTCAGACGAAGCCTTTCGGTTAGATTCATCTATAGCTGTAAATATTCTCATAAATGCCATGAAAGTTATCGCGCGACCGGATGACCTTATTGCTAGAGCTTTTTTATCCAAGGCATATAATACTTATATAAAGAATGTAACTAGCAATGTAGTAATCGAGAAATCAGAACATATCAACGACATATTGCCAAAACAATTTTCAGAACATATCGAAGAGCTACAACACATGCCGATAAGAGATATGGTCGAAAAGATATATAGCATTTTCCATATCGAGACCATACAGTCACAAAATACATATATCTGTGCATTCTATGATATTTTAGAAAGATATATGCAAGACAATATTCCTGATATTGGCTCCTTTTTAGAGGAATGGGATGACAACTTACATCAAAATACAATACAGACAACCGAAACTGACGGTATTCGACTTATAACAATACATAAAAGTAAAGGATTGGAATTTGACCATGTCATCATTCCGTTTTGTGACTGGAAGTTAGACAGAACCGACAGGCAGATTTGGTGTTCCCCAAAAGAATACCCATACAATCTCCTACCTATCGTCCCTGTTGATTACTCTTCCAAATGGATGGTTGGTTCCATCTATGAAGAAGATTATTATCATGAATATCTACAGAATGTAGTTGATAATATCAATTTATTGTATGTAGCTTTTACAAGAGCCAAAAGAAATTTGTTTGTATATGGCAAACAAGACGATAAAGAATCTGGTCGTTCCAAAGTTATTCAAGACTTTATAGAAGGTTACTCATTTGAAGAAGGTGAACTTGATATTGAGTCTACGGAAAAAAGCCACAAACAAGATGAAGCCAATGTATTTACTCCAAACTATCTTAAGATGGATTTACAAATACAAAATCGCCCTACCATCAATCTTACATTTAGGCAAAGCAATAGTAGCAACGATTTCATTAACAACATGGATAAAGAAATCTCTCTGACGGAGAGAACTAACTATATTCTCCATGGCAATATTTTACACAAAATATTCTCTTCCATCAACACTTCAAAAGATATACCTCAAATTCTTAGCAAACTAGAAATGGAGGGAATATTTGATGACAATGATAGCTCTTTTACTTATGATAGAATATCCAATCTAATTAATAAGCGATTTGAGCATCCTATTATTAAAGAATGGTTTTCTGGCAACTGGCAACTTTTCAACGAATGTAACATCTTACGTTACAATCAGTTGTCCAATATTGTTGAAGTTAGACGTCCCGATCGTGTCATGGTTAACGACAGACAGGTTATTGTAATTGATTTTAAGTTTGGCATTTATCATCCAGAATACGAACAACAGGTAAGGGAATATATAACAATTTTGACTGATATGGGATATACCTATGTTAAAGGTTATCTTTGGTTTGTGTACTCTAATCAAATTAAAGAAGTTAAATAAGAATCATGGCAACATCTTTTTTACATCATGTAGCAGAAAATATCATTCAGAAATTTGGTAACAACCTCTCCCATATTGCAGTGGTTTTTCCAAATAAGAGAGCGTCTTTATTCTTGAATGAAGAAGTAGCTAGAATGGTTGATAGTCCCATTTGGAGTCCTAACTACATTACTATTAGCGATTTATTTTGTAAACATTCCACATTAAAGATTGCCGATTCTATTAAGCTAGTCTGTGATTTACATAAAGTATTCGTATCATGTACCCAATCAATAGAAACATTAGATCAGTTTTATAGCTGGGGACAAATATTATTAAACGATTTTGATGACATTGATAAAAACATGGCATCAGCCCAAACACTTTTCACCAATCTCAAAGATATACACAGGCTGGACGATTCATCTTATTTAAATGAAGAACAGATACAAACTTTAAAGAAGTTTTTTTCCAATTTCCCTGCAGATCACCAATCTCTCTTAAAGCAGAGATTTGAAAACCTATGGAATCATCTTGATACCATTTATAATCAATTTAGAGATACTCTTCGGTCGCAAGGGTTAGCCTATGAAGGACAATTATATAGAGAGGTGGCTGAAGATAATAATATAGTTTTTCAATACGATTATTATCTTTTTGTTGGATTCAACATGATGCAAAAGGTTGAATTACAACTCTGCGACAGGCTAAAAAAAGAAGGAAAAGCATTCTTCTATTGGGATTTTGACAATAGCTATATCTCTCATCAAAATGAAGCAGGATACTATATTGCTCAGCATCTTATGCGTTACCCAAATGAGTTGGATACTATTTCTGCCGAAATATATAATAATATGTCTAGCCCAAAGGACTTTTCATTTATAGCTTCCCCTACAGAGAATATGCAAGCTAGATATGTTGGTCAATGGTTACGCGATAGCAATCGTATAAAAGCTGGCAAGAAGAGTGCTATTGTTTTATGTAATGAGAATCTATTACCAACTATTATTCATAGCATACCAGCAGAAGCAGAGCAGATAAATATTACTACAGGTTATCCTTTGCAACTTACTCCCATAGCCTCCTTAATACGATTACTCGTAGTACTCCAACTACAAGGATACAGAAGAGATACACAAAAATTTCGAACACATTGGATAGAGAAAGTCTTACGACATCCTCATGCAAGATTAATCACATCATATACAAGGGAATTATTAGATCACATACATCAAAAAAGACAATTCTATTTTTCTACTGATGAGTTGTCAATAACCGAAGATTTAAAGCACCTCTTTACATTCCATGATAACATTGGCGAAATAACAACTTGGCTAGTTCAAATTCTCAAACAAATAGGCATCAACTATGCTAGAGACAGCAAAGAGGGAGTCGAGGAAACTTCTCCTTTCTTTCAAGAATCGATTTTCAAAACTTATACCCTTGTAAATCGTTTGTTTGGACTTGTTATAAATGGTGATCTAGATGTTGACCTTACAACATTTCAAAAGCTGTTAAATCAACTTATACAGACCACTACCATTCCTTTCCATGGAGAACCTGCAGTAGGTATCCAAGTCATGGGAGTCCTCGAAACTAGAAATCTAGACTTTGACCACCTATTGATACTCTCATGCAACGAAGGTAATATGCCTAAGGGGATTCATGATACATCTTTCATACCTTATTCTATTAAAAAGGCTTTCAACCTTACTACAATAGATAATAAGGTGTCTATTTATGCATACTATTTCAATAGACTACTTCAGCGAGCTAAAGATATAACCATCACGTATAATAACTCTACGACAGACGGACAAACTGGAGAGATGAGTAGATTTATGCTCCAGCTCTTAGTAGAAAGCCCCCATAATATTAAGCGTTACATCATGAATTCTGATAAAGCTCCTAGTCCGGGGATAGCTAAACAGATTTCAAAAGAAGGAGAAGCTTATGATATACTAACAAATATAGAACGCTTATCACCCACGGCAATTAACACCTACATCAGATGCCAATTAAGGTTTTATTATAGATATATAGCCGGCATAGCAGAACCAGATAACGCCGATGATGAGGGAGTAGACAATCGCGTCTTTGGTAATATTTTTCATAAAGCAGCAGAATTATTTTATCAACCATTCTTGGAGCAACAGCGTTTAGTTACGAAATCAGATTTGGAGCAGGTTATTCAAGGAAAAGATCGTCTAAAATTAGAATACTATATAGATGAAGCCTTTAGAACCGAACTCTTTAAGACGTCGAATCAGGTAAAATTAGAATATAGCGGTTTACAGTTTATCAATCGTGAAGTACTATTGACCTATCTTAGACAATTGTTAAAATTGGATGTAAAGCATACTCCTTTTAGAATTTTGGGATTAGAAAAAAAAGTTGAGACTTCTATTGAACTTAATACAGAAAGAGGGAAAAAGAATTTGGTACTTTATGGGAGTATCGACCGCTTAGATCGTATTGAAGCTATAAATCAAGAGTCTTCTATCCGTGTCATAGATTACAAGACCGGTAGCAATGACAAGATGAGTGTTAAAGATGTAGAAAGCATTTTTGCCGGTACGAATTTAAAAAATCATACAGATTACTTTCTGCAGGCAATGCTTTATGCCATAATTGTTAGAAATGACAATAAGGAAAATCCTTCAAACTTGCCTGTATCCCCTTCCCTGTTATTCATCCAACATGCAATCAAAGAAGACTTTGAATCTACTCTAAAAATCAATGGTAATAGGATTTCGGACATACAAGACTATAGCCATATATATAGAGAATTATTGAAACAGAAGCTAGAAGAATTATTTAATTCGCACATACCATTTTCTCCTACTAGCGACAATAATCGGTGTATAAATTGTCCTTATCTGAAAATTTGCAAGTGTTGAATTATATACATTCAAATATTATGAGTACCTTTGCACATCAAATTTAAAATCAATGAAAGCATTAAAAGACAGAATTCTCAAAGATGGCCAATGTTTTCCGGGTGGAATTCTAAAAGTAGACAAGTTTATTAACCATCAGATGGATCCTAATCTGATGAAACAAATTTCAATAGAACTAATAAGAAGATATGCTTCTACTGAAATTAATAAAATTCTCACAGTTGAAGCTTCTGGTATAGCTCCGGCCATTATGATGGGCTTCCTATTGGATTTACCTGTAGTTTTTGCCAAGAAAAAGATGCCATCAACAATGAATAACATGCTTTCAACTACAGTTTTCTCTTTCACTAAACAGCGCGAATACCATGTTGTCATTTCTAAAGATTATCTCACAAAAGACGACAAGGTACTATTTGTCGACGACTTCCTTGCTTATGGCAATGCTGCCAAAGGAGTCATTGCTCTATGTAGACAAGCGGGATGCGAATTAGTGGGTATGGGATTTATAATCGAAAAAGCTTTCCAACATGGACGTGATGTCATTGAGGCGGAAGGTGTCAGATGCGAGTCCTTGGCTATTGTAGACTCTCTTGATAATTGTGAAATCAAATTAAGAGATGAATAAAAACATGGCTAACAACTATTCACCAAAAGAACTTATCTACGGTCTTAACGATCGTCCACCACTCAAAGAAACTCTTTTCGCAGCACTACAGCATCTACTGGCTATCTTCGTAGCAATCATTACCCCACCTTTGATTATTTCAAGTGCTCTAGGATTTGATCTTGGAACTACCGGTTTCCTCGTTTCCATGTCATTATTTGTATCAGGTATCGCTACATTTATACAATGCCATAAGCTAGGTCCTGTCGGTACTGGTTTACTATGTATTCAAGGTACTAGCTTCTCTTTTATTGGTCCTATTATCGGAGCAGGAGCTTTAGGCATGGTTTCTGGTAAACTAAACACGGAATTAGCCCTTAGCTACATCTTTGGAGCTTGTATGGTTGCTTCTGTTGTAGAAATGCTTATCAGCCGTTTACTGAAATATACACGTAAAATTATCACTCCTTTAGTATCTGGCATTGTAGTAACGCTCATCGGTATGAGTCTTATTAAAGCCGGTATTAATTCTTGCGGTGGTGGCGCTGCAGCCCAAGCTAATGGTACCTTTGGAAGCCTTACCAATCTTGCACTCGCCACATTGGTTCTTGTCTCTATTATACTATTCAACAGAAGTAGCAATAGATTTCTTCGTATGTCATCTATAGTTTTGGGACTATTGATAGGATGTGGAGTAGCTATTGGACTCAATATGATTAATTTTAGTGAGATAAGTTCATACAACCATTTTAACATTCCTGTCCCATTTAAATATGGACTAAATTTTGATATTTCAGCAATCATTTCACTGGGACTTATTTACTTAATTACAGCCATCGAGGCTTATGGTGACATCACTGCCAACTCTATGATTTCCGGAGAACCGGTAGAAGGTCCTGTTTTTATAAAAAGAGCCTCCGGTGGTATCCTCGCCGATGGTTTTAATTCTTTCCTTGCAGCTATATTTAATTCTTTCCCTAACTCCATCTTTGCACAAAATAATGGTATGATTCAACTTACGGGTGTTGCATCAAGATATGTTGGATACTTTATTGCAGCCGCATTGGTTGTACTAGGCCTGTTCCCTATTGTAGGATTGATCTTCTCGTTAATTCCCGATCCGGTTCTTGGTGGTGCTACCCTCCTCATGTTCGGAACAGTAGCTGCCGCAGGTATTAAGATTATTGCGTCTACTAGGCTCAATAGAAAAGCTATATTAGTGATTGCACTTAGCTTTGCTATGGGACTCAGTGTTGAAATGGTGCCGGGAATACTTGACCAAATGCCTGAAACTATCAAGAATATATTCTCTTCTGGTATTACAACCGGTGGTCTTACTGCTATTCTTGCAAATGCTTTCATCCATATCAAAGAAGAACAGGAATAATAGATTTGTCGCGATGCAATAGATATTGTGATTGCACCGTAAAGACTCTGATAAAATCAGAGTAAAATGGCATATCTTCAAAAATTAAAAATAGGAATTTTGCTCATGTTGGTGGTAATAACGTCTGTAACTTCATGTAGCAATGACAATGATACAGAAGAAGCCGTTTTACATCAGAGCTACGTTCAAGGGAAACTCAACAATCAGAATATTGTGATGAACGATATCAATGCTAATATACTGATTGACAGATCTAATTTTGACTTCAGTTCTGGAAAGCAAACAGATATTCCCGCATGGTTTGATTGGGAAGTGAAGTTGATTGAGACAAAAGACTCGGTCATCACACTACATCTGCATGTTGAAGATGTAAAGAAGACCTACGATGTAATATATTCTCCAAACGATAAAGAACCTATTAAGACCAAAACTACTTGCTACGCTACGGTCAAAGATTTAAAGAATAATACGACATCTATCTACCATCCTACACATTCATCACCTATAAAAATTGTGTGGAAAACATTTATGATGACGGTCGATAAAGGCTATAAAAATTCAACAAAACAGTATGAATACAAATTGAATTTTACCGGGCATAGATGGGCCGGGTATCC
>NZ_JRPT01000057.1:0-33283 GCF_000762865.1 Prevotella sp. S7 MS 2
TCCGCTCGGCTCTGCCGCTTGCCAAAGCAAGAACTTTTTGTTGCTCAGGTACTTAAAAAGTTTAAGTTATAATAGTGTTGCGGAATTAAGGAAATAATTACATTATGCTTTACAACTACAACAAAGAGCAGGAATTCCATTCCCTATCAGGCCGAGGTAAGCAGTACGTTACTCCGCGTATCAACATCACGGCTATGGAAATAGTGCATCTGATGGCTGCTTCAGGGCCGAAGGCGACTATTGAGGACATTAAACACGGGGAGGACCTTACCGGAGAGATAGACGACCAGTAGGCATCCTCTTCCGTATAGACAGACGTATGTCAAATATCTATACACGCATACAGGTTTTAATAACGAAACAAGAATATAAAAACAGAAACATCTTGAAAAAATATGTCTACTAAAGTCTTTTCAATGGCTATCTTAGCCTCACTTCTGTTCGTGTCGTGCAGCCAGACAAGCATAGACTACGATTCCAGGACAACCACCACTACATCTGCAAATGAATTGAAGACCTACGAAGTGGAGATAGAAGCACAGACCAATGAGCCTGTCAACGAACCTGAAACAAGGGCCGCTATGCCATTCAAGGTCACGGAAGAGAATATCAAAGGCAAGACTGTTCTGTATCCGAAACTGAACATCACAGAGGAGACGATGCCTTCGGTGGTGGTGCTCTACAATAAGAATAATAATGTCACGGAAGTTGTCGAGGCAAACTGGAGCGTGATCAAAGAAGATACAAGCATAAAGTTTAACCTGAACAAGCTGACCAGTAAGAGCGACCTGGCTAACGGTGAGTGGTATATGATGTCGTTTATGGGTGGAGAAAAGAATGGCGACAAGTTCTCTGTGAACACCCAGACCACGCTTGACCTGATGGAGAAGGGTCAGGAGTTCACAGCTTCCTGTCCTTTCGCTACTAACTGGCGTCGCATTGTCAAGACCGGCAACAAGCTGAAGCTCAGCAACGAAAACAACAAGATGGTGTTCAAGCCACAGGGCGTATTCCTCGCTCTGTCACTGGAGAGCCGTATGACCCTTCCTACAAAGATCAACCGTACCATCACGATGGAAAGTAATGCTTTCTGCGCTTCAGGTGAATATAACTTCAATGTTGACAAGAATAGCGTTTCTGACGATGCCGACAAGGCTGCTTCTTACTGGGAGCCAAACAGTGCGAATGCTATCAGCCGCAGCTCAAGCATTTACGAAAAGTATAATGCAAAGCACTATACCACCAACATCATACTCAAGTATGACGGGGCTAAGAACGACGGAACACTGCGCAAAGGTCAGAGTGACCTCAACAGTTACATCTACTTCAACAGCTATAACAAGTCGATGCGTACTAACACACCAAACACCAGGACAAGCCGTGGCTTCATCCTGTGCCTGATGCCTGTCGACTATAAGAAGACAAGTGATTATCCTGCTGGTATCGTAAACGAGACCCTGCTCTTCGGAGATGTTGAAGTGGTAGATGCAAACAGAACAAACTACACATACGATAAGAATACATATACGAAAGATCCAAGCACCTGGCGTCCTTATATGGGCCGCAGATATCTCTTGGGCAGCTTCAGCAACGAGCTCAGCAAGGGGTCCAGCTATGACATGACGCTGAGGATCATCCGCCCAACACTGTTTATTGAACGCTTATGGGCTTACAAACAAGGTAATGAGCTGAAGACGAAGAATGAAGCAGATGCTGAGCAAATTGCCGAGGGTAAAAAGGCTGACAAATACTACCTTTCTCTGAACAGCGGAAATTATAGATTAACAAAGTGTTCAGAGTTTACTCCTATCTTCAATAACCCGAAGCTTCAGCTTGATCAAGGCAAAGGATTTTCTGAAAAAGGTGCAATGGATATTGGACCAGAATATGGATATATATTGACGATGGGAAATAATTACAATTTTGCAGACCTGAATGGAAAGCAAAAGAAGTTCGACAACTGGTTCTGTACTGTATCGAGAAGTAAGGTTATATATGGCATTATGTGCTTTAAGCCATTTCGTGACCGTGACACAGCCTCTACAAACAACTACAAAGTAGCTGTCAGGATGACTTTCCCAACTCCTCGGGCCACATCGGGTATTGCAAAGATAGAAACCTATTATTTAGGTCCGAACTATAATCTCTCTGTCAATGTAGCAGGTTATTACCTGTGCCACGAAGAGTTCTGGAAGAGGCTGGACAGCAAGGATATCATCACACGAGAGTTCCCACTGGGCACTTACTGGCTTACCACTAAGTATATGTTACAGGATAATGAGCCAAGGCCACGCATTACCAAGTTTACCACTGACGGTGTCGCACAGTCTGAAAATCCAACCATAAAAGGATATCCTAGCTACTATTTCCTCCCTTGGCTGAAAAGCCCGGCTTGGTAATAGCGGAAACTGATAACAACATACTAAAAAAAGAGAGTGTATCAATTTTGACACACCCTCATGCAGTTCGTGAAGCCGAGAAAATGGGATTACTCGTTTGGAGTGAAATTCCTGTCTATTTCCTACATGGCAAAGATATTGAAGCCGCCGTCAACAACAGCTACTGTTCCGGTAACGAATGCAGAGGCTTCACTCATGAGATAATGGATGGTGCCACATAGTTCTTCGGGTTTACCCATGCGCCCAAATGGAGTTTGGCGAATGACGTCCTGCCCACGCTCGGTATAGGTCCCGTCGGGATTGGTAAGTAATGTTCGATTCTGTTCGGTAATGAAAAAGCCGGGGGCAATGGCGTTGACGCGGATGCCTTCGCCAAATTTTTTAGCCGTCTCATGAGCCATATAGGCCGTAAAATTGCTGATACCGGCCTTCGCAGCAGCATATCCACAGACGCGAGTTAGCGGTCTGAAGGCTGCCATACTGGAAAAATTGATGATGCTTCCCTTCCCTTGAGCTACCATCGGTCGTAAGAATACCTGCGTGGGTATGACAGTTCCGGTGAGATTTAAGTTTAAAACCTGTTGGAATTGGTCGGGTTTAAGGTCGAAGAAGTTTTGGTTAGGGCCGATGGTTGCACCGGGCTGATTGCCGCCGGCAGCATTCAACAGCGTATCCACTTTGCCATATTTCTCTATAATATCCTTGCAATTCTGCTCTACGACAGTCTGATTCATGACATCGGTCTTGAAGAATGATGCTTCACCACCGGCATTTTTAATATCTTCTACTATCGTATTTCCCACCTCTTCTTTACGGCCTAGAATGGCCACCTTGGCTCCGTTTTCTGCCAGATATTTCGCAATACAGCGTCCTAATACACCTGTGCCGCCTGTGATGACGACCACATTATCTTTGATATCGAATAAATTGTTCATGGTAAATAGTTAATCAAAAAATCCCGGTTGTTTATAATCTATTCCTAGTTCGCGGTCTACAGTGGCGAGAATACCCTGCACTTGCCCCATGGCAAACATGCGTCCAAGGAAGCTGTATCCCGCATTATACCCTCGTTCGGCATCATTGAGCATCGTCATTCCATGGTCTACGCGCATGGGAAGACGAGGATTGGTACGTTCGAAGATACGTACCAATTCGATGATGTCGGCGCGGCCACCTAGATGGCTGGCCTCTGTAAAGTCTCCATTTGGGAAAATGTGGCATGAACGCAAGTGTACGAAACTGGTGCGCGATGCATATTTGCGAGCCAATTCCACCACATCGTTATGTGCACCAGCCGATAGACTGCCTGCACAGAAGGTTAATCCGTTGTGTACATTGTCCACTGCATGGAGGAACCAAGCTATGTCTTCATCGTTTGTAACGATGCGTGGAAGTCCCAAGATGGGGAAGGGTGGGTCGTCGGGATGTACGCACATGTATATATTACATTCGTCGCAAGTGGGCATGATAGCGTTGAGGAAGTAGCGCATGTTTTCGCGTAATTGGTCACGCGTGATGCCTTTGTAGAGGGAAAGCAGCTCGCGGAAGAGTTCTACTGGGTGTTCATCATCCTCTTTGATGTTTCCGCTGACGAATCCTTGTGTCTTTACGATGATATTTTCTACCAATCTATGGTCGTCTTCAGGAGTCATTGTACGTTTCAATTGCTCTACTTCTTCCAAGATGGCAGGACTCCAATCCTTTTCAGCTCCATCTCTCTTGAGAATGCAAATATCGAAATAAGCAAATTGGGCATGAGAGAAATAAAGATTGGTACTGCCGTTTGGATTGGCATGCGACAAGTCTGTACGTGCCCAATCCAGTACAGGCATGAAGTTATAACATACCGTATGGATGCCTTCTGCGGCAAGATTATGCAGACTCTGTTTGTAATTTTCTATTAATGTATCGCAGTCTGGCGAACCATATTTGATACCTTCGCTCACAGGAAGACTCTCTACCACACTCCAACGCATACCATAACTTTCTATGTATGTGCGGAGAACATGTATTTGCTCTTGCGCCCAAATCTCTCCATTAGGCACATCGTGTAAGGCTGTGACAATGCCTTCCACACCTATTTGTTTCAGCATGCCAAGTGTTATCTTGTCGTTTTTGCCGAACCATCTCCATGTTCTTTCCATGAATTTCCCTTTGTTTTATCTGGTTAGATTATATGCTTGCAAACTTAGTGAAATTATCCGAATTCTCCGTCCATTATTTGTTCAATTATCGTAAAAAAAGGTTTTTCTTTGTGCGAATGATATATTTACTGTATATTTGCAGCGGAATAGCGATTCCATACATCGTTATCATCACGGGGTTGACTGGATTTGACAGCGGGATGAAGTAGGATGTAAGCACGCGGAGGCTCGTCGGCTACCTCCATAATCTGAGTGGACACAAATTTAATTGGCGAAAACAATTACGCTCTCGCTGCCTAATCGAAGTACAGTAGATTACTGGCTTTATCCCTTCACTAGGTGAGGGGACGAGACATCGCTCCAAGGATGTTGTTCCGAATCTGAGGACTTAGCGGTGCAGGAAAATCGGAAATAGTCTATGTAAGCCTCGTTGCATGGATGAAATTTAGAGGATAAGGTTGCAGTTGGTGGTCCGGGTCTTGCTGCAATTCGAAAATTGAAGGCCGGAATAAGCGTGTAGAAAGCATGTTATTTCCCTGTTTGGACGTGGGTTCGAATCCCACCAGCTCCACTCCAATTGAAGGCTGATAGTTGTCTTAGGACGATTGTCAGCCTTTTTGTTTGGCTTGTTTGTAGCTTTGGATTATCAGTAATTATCATCTCCCACAGGTGTGTATGCAATGTTTGTCTTTTGATGATTGTGTTAGTTTTTATCTTCAATCTTTTGTCATTAAGAATTATAGTCATACCTTTGTTTACAATATGAATATGTGTAGGCAAATAGATTTAGACTCCGATGGTATTTAACTCCTTGCTCTTTTTAATGTTTTTCCCGGTAATATGTATGTTTTATTACGTTTTACCATCCCGATTTCGTAATATATTCTTACTGTTAGCGAGTCTAGGCTTCTATCTATGTTTAAAGCCTATATTTGCTCTTTTCCTGTTGTGGGTGATGGGGACTACCTATGGCTTTGCCTTGCTTGCGGAGTCAAAGAGGCGCATGCCGACATGGGTGGGTATCTGTGTGTCTTTGCTCCCTTTGTTCTTCTTTAAGTATTATGATTTTGCTTGTAGCATTTTAGATGATTTATTTCTTGGCTTAGGGAGCGGAATAGAGTTACCGGGACTTAATTGGGCTATTCCTGTCGGTATTTCTTTTTATACGTTTCAAGCATTGGGATACCTCATAGATGTCTATAGTGGCAAGATAAAGGCGGAACACAATCTATTACATCATGCCCTTTTCGTCTGCTTTTTTCCGCAGATACTCTCTGGTCCTATCAGTCGATACAACGACTTGATGCCGCAAATTAAAAATCGCGGGAAGCGTTTTGACAGTGAATTGGCTACTAGTGGAATCGCTTTGATGGTATGGGGCATGTTCTTAAAGGTGGCAGTTGCCGATCGTTTCGGTATTTATGTAGATACTGTTTTTGGCCATCCCGATGGGTTCAGTGGGCTTACGTTAGTGTTTGCCACATTGTGTTATTCTATTCAGATATATACCGACTTTGCCGGATATTCACTTTTGGCTATAGGTTGCGCCAATGTTTTAGGCTTTAGAATCAATCAAAACTTTCAACGTCCTTATTTCTCTTTCGGTTTTGGTGAGTTTTGGCGACGGTGGCACATCACGTTGTCTTTCTGGCTAAGGGATTATATCTACATTCCTTTGGGAGGTAGTCGTACCGCTGCATGGAAGATTCGCAGGAATCTATTTATCACATTTCTTGTTAGTGGCTTGTGGCATGGGGCAGCTTATACCTATCTGTTGTGGGGATTGTTGCATGGTTTGTTGGTCGTTGTTGATAGAGAACTGCGTACATTCAAAGGCCGGTGTGGACGTACAGCTAAGGCTATAGGCATGGTCATCACCTTTGTTTTGGCCAGTTTGTTGTGGATACTCTTTCGCGTTCCTACGATAAAAGAAGCTCTTAATATCTTGATGCGCATGGTCACTGATACAAGGTTGACCATAGATATACCTGATAATCGCGATATGAAAGCCACTGTATTAACGATGTTTCTTATGTTTATGATAGTCGTAGTGAAAGATATACGCGATGAGTGGTGTCCCAATCTATTCTCTCATCCTAAATGGATATGGGTTTATAGTTGCGTGATAGGCATTCTGATTTTATTGTTTGGCGTGTTTGATGCAGGACAATTCATTTATATCAGTTTTTAAACGAGATGGAGATATGAAGAAGTTTTTAATCAGCTTTATATTGACTGTGGCTTTCATTGTAGTTGCCGACCAAGCAATCGGATATATGCTCAAGCGCGGTTACGACTTTACGACATTTGGAGCTATCGGGAGAAAGAATGAGATTGTGAACTATGTAAAGAGCGATATTGTCATATTGGGGTCTTCACGTGCACTACATCACTATGTGCCTCCAATCATAAGCGATTCGACAGGGCTTTCGTGTTATAATTGTGGGTTAGGAGGACAGGGCATCATTTACCATTATGCGCTCTTACGCGCCATGTCACAACGCTATATTCCTAAGATGATTATCTATGAATTGACGCCTGAATACGACATCGAACCTTCTAATAATGCTCGTTTCCTGACTGAGATACGCACGCTGAGTCCGCATGGTTGTGCCGACTCAATACTCTCTGTGGTAGGCCATATGGAACGTATGAAGATGCTAAGTGGGATATATCCTTATAATTCTTTGCTATTCCACATCGTGGGCGACCGCTTACAGCACAAAGATTTGATCTCTCAAAATGGTTATATACCTATGAAAGGAAGTCTGAAAAAGGATGAAAACTATCAGCCGCGCGTGCTTGATTTCTCAAAAATAGATAGTGTCAAGGTCTCCTTTTTTGAGAAAATGCTGCGCGAATATTCCAAGAAGACCAAACTCATCGTGATGGTTTCTCCGATTTATGGCAGCAATGCACCGGCTTCATTCGACGTTATCGAGCGGCTATGTGCACGTTATGATGTCGCTTTCCATAATTGTAGTGGCGACCAAAGATTTACGCATGCTCCCTCGTTGTATTCAGATCACGTGCATTTCAACGACAGTGGGGCACGCCAATATACTGCTGGTGTGTGCAAATACTTTCGTCCTTGAAATGCTGCAAGGGCTAGGCAAAAATGCTGCCTCGGCCTTTCAGCATTGTTGAAGCGGCTGGGCAGTGATGTTGCCAAGCCGGTGCAGTCCGGTAATTGAAAAGCTGATGAGTAACTAAATAGACAAAAAATAAGCGCATCGTGGGTTAAACGATGCGCTTTCTTTATATCTTTACTTTCCTATCCAACGGGCTTTGTATATTTTAAAGCCGTACGAGCGGAAGATGGTTTTACCGGTTTCGTCGATAAGATCGTCGGCCCACCACTCTTCTTTAGGACACAACATGATGATACCATGGCTGGAATTCGATACACTCTTGATGGCATAGAAGTTGGAGAACTCCTTTACTGAGTTATCGCGCAGATTGTATTTCCATACTTTCTGGTTTGTTGCTAACCACAACATGTCTTCTTCGCCTTCGATGGGGAATAGCTCGTGAGTACCAATCAATTTGCCGTCGGGTGAGTCTATGTCTTGCGTCACATGGTTTTTCAACAACGGTTTCTCTTTATCGCCATTGTAATCAAAGATGTGCATGGTGTGGGCTGCGGAATATAGTTTATTGCGTTTCTTGTCCCAATACACATTGTGGGCAGCCGGTAGGTCGTACTTAGCTACCATGGTTCCAAATCCTTTGATGGTGTCGGTGCGGAATGTAGCAAGGATTCCATCGGTAGATGAGGCCGTAACGATATTACCATCGGGTAATAGTTCGGCAGAGTGGGGGTTTACTCCGGCATAACCATAGAACAAAGTCTTCTTGTCGGCAATGCGAATGAGTGCTACACCGCCGCCCGATGCAGCCATCAAGATGCATGTGTTGTTGTAAACCGGTTTCACATCGCTAGGATTCGAGAACCATTTACGGTGTTCTTCGTTTACTTTTCCGATGGTCGCTGTCCATTTCCATACCACCTTTTTGGCATCTACATCGGCAATGACAATCGATGCATCGGCCTGATTGGTCATGACGATGGCTTTCTCCGGCATAACAAACTCGGCCTTTTTCGGGGTGTCGATAGCAGAGTCTTTGCTGCAACCGCAGCTACAACTAAGGATGATAATCGCTATTAGACTTAATAGTGGATTATGTGTTTTAATCTTTTTCATGTTGATTGATTTGGTATGATGAGGTGACAACTGCGATGGCTGTCACCTCATTGTTGGTATATATTACTTTCCGTCGTACTCGAATGCACCCATGTCGATAGATGATCCTACGACACGTGGATTGCCCATAATATCGTATGGCAACTGTATATCGACCTTCTTACCTGCGTCGATGCACTTAGAGCCGGCTTTGAGGCGATAGTCTCCATTGACAACGGGGTTGACAAACTTAGGACCATTGTCGGCATCGTTATTCAGATTGAGTTCGAAGCAGTCGATGAAATTGATGTTCTTCTCCTTGATTCCGCTGTGTACGGCACAGTTAGTCATTGTAGCTTGCCCGGCAACGAATGCACGGTAGCCGGTTCCGGCAGTTCTCTTGATAGCCCAGATGACCGAGTTGAACCACTTGCAGCCACCACTTACGTAGTTGGTATTCCAACCGTCGGACATAGAACTAACCAGTGTGCAGTTGTAGAAGTTGGTGCCGTCTCCGCGTACGATGTAGTTCTTGGAGTGCAGATCGTGCAGGTAGCAGTTCACCATCTTGCACTTTTGCATGTAGAATATCTGTCTGCCATGACGCAAGTTGCGGAATTCGCAGTTACGGAATCCATGGTTCATGTAGATTTCAAAGCATCCGGTGTCGGTGTTACGATAGTTGTCGCAGTCGGCAAAGACGATACCGTCCATCCAGACCATGGCTCCCTTATTGTTCCATGCGGCCATGAATTTGCGCTCACCGCCGACAAATACCGGCTTATTCTTGAGGTCGCGAAGATGCAGCTTGTTCTCCGTCCCCTTGAAACCACCGTAAACGTTGACGTGTTTCCATGTCAGACTGGCCTTGAACTGATATGTTCCTGATGCCACCCATATCTCCATGTCGCCATTGTTGGAGGCTGCGCCCATGGCATCGTGGATGCTTCCAAAGGCACGTTCCCATGAAGTTCCGTCGCCATTACCGCCCGGCTTGACGTAGATAATCTGCCCAACACCGCGCTGAGTGATAAAGATGGTGTCGGAGGCCTCGGTCTTACTGCCCTTGTTCTTGATAACAATGTAGCCGTTGCGTTCCTGTCCGGTGGTGTTGGTCTCTACTTCGGTAGATACCAATACATTCTGTACGGACTTGCCATCTGCAGGCGGAGCCGATTTAATCTTAATCCACTTATCGCTGGCTACAGCGTCGTATTCTACGTTGAGAGTTACCGGAATGTCCAAGGAGTATTCGCCTTTCTTGATGACAAGATCCTTCTGTGCAGCCTCGAACGGGATGAACAGTATCTTGTCGGTAGGTTTCTGGATGATGGAAAGCTTGGCCGACTTCTTCTTGTCCTTGTCATATATGACGACTTCCGACGTACGGTCTTTACCCGTTGGATTAGCTGTTGCCACCACTTTCAGGTGGGTCTTGTCGGCTTTGGTAAAGGTAAAGCCATCTTTTGAACCCACTTCGGGCTGCCAGTCCAGATGAGTCTGCACCTCGACAAGCACCTCTCCACCTTGTTTATTGAAGTAGACAAGGCTCTGTGGGAGGGTAATGAGTGTGCCTCGTCCACGCTGAACGACCTTGATACGCTGGCTGTATTGATCCATCAACCGTACTTCAATATATCCTTCACGGTCGTCCATGGTAGGATTCTCTTCGCAAGAGAAGACGATAGAGTCGGCTTTCAGAGCCTGTCCGCGATAGCGAGTCAGGCTAATCCAACCATCAGAAGCCTCGGCAAACCAAGGGTATGACGACTTCAACGGCATCACTAGACGTTCGCTCTGAGGTTCGGTCGTGACGCTCTCTTGTACGTCGAGACTGGGCTCTACTCGCTGTATATCATACTTCTCGCTGCAGGATGTAAAGACATAGAAGCATGTCATTGCACCCAATAGCATTGTTTGTATTAATCTATAGTTCTTCATAGCTTATCCTTTCTTAATGACTACTAAACCATTAAATACCGGTCGTTGTTCGCCGTTGGATGGTTTGTTCAACACATTGATGGTGCCTTTGCTGTCTTTAGTGGCAAAGGTAGACGATGCTCCGCCATCTAGATTTACAGCATTATGGCATCCCGCATATTTACAAATGCTGATGGCGTCTTCTACACGCATGCCTTTAGAGAAGTCGTCCTGCCCTCCATCGACTACAAAGAGATAACACTTCTTGTTGTCTTGTGATAGGCCTACGAATGTGCGTGCATCGAATTTCATCGTCAAGTCGTTCACGGCCAGCAACTCGTTGGGTTCACCATCGGTTATCAAAGCATGGAAACCACCTACAGCTTCTTGTATATCGGCAGAATAACTCTTGAAGAAGCGTGGGTGAACAATGCGTATATCACCGTTCTTCAGTTTGATAATCATACCTTCATTGCCTGCGGTATACGTGTCTTTGATGACTTTTCCGTCTTTCACGAATACATTCATGGATTGGTAACCGTCTTTGCCCTTGCCGAAGAAATCACCATTGATACCTGCATATACCGTCTTGCCGGCTTTTTCTAATGCCTGCATTTGTTCGGTCAATGGTTGTAGTTTGGTAGGTAATTCTGCGTTGTCAGCACAGCTTGGGGTTAACGTTACGCCCTTGGTTAAGTCTATTTCGGCAATCAACATGTGCGTGTTGTATGTGCGGAATACCATTTTTACCTCGGTTACGCTGACACCGTCGGTCACGCTCCACATAGAGTCTTTCTCTACACTTTGCAATTCCGGTAGGTTGTCTGCAACGTTCTGCATGAGCACAGTCTTCGCACCTTTATGTGGAAGAGCCGTGTTGGTATCGTCTGATGAACTTGAACAGCCCACCGTGAACAGTGCCATGCAGCTCAATATTGAATATAATATTGTTGATTTCATTACTTTTAGTTTTAAAATCTGTCAATGTTACGTCTTTTATATCTTCACTCTTACCATCCCGGATTGTCGGGTAGAAGGTTCGGATTCAACGATGCTTCATTGATAGGAATGTTATACAGGTAATTCTTCTCAGTGAAAGTAGGCTTGTAGCTAACTCGAATAGCATACGGAGTGATGAATCCGTCGGCGTCGAATCCTACTTTCTCTTTAATCATCTGTATCTCTTTCGCTGTATAGAACTTGGGGTCCATTGGCATACCACGACGCTCTCGGTTCAACAAGTTGACGGCAGCATGCCAGCGACACAGGTCGTCCCATCGGGCATTCTCGGCAAATAACTCTATTCTGCGTTCGCGTCGAATCTCTCGAATCAAGTTCTTGTTGGCTCCAACGATGTCAGGATACTTAGCAACAAGGTCGGGATCTTCTGTCGGATGATCGGTTAATTTGTGAGCAAAGCCTACTCTTTGACGCAATGCATTGATAGTCTTATCCAATTCAGGGTCTAATCCTAGTTCGGCACCTGCCTCTGCTCGTATCAACAAAACTTCGGCATAGCGCATTACGGGAGCATCGATAGAACCCTTGAAATGCTCGGTTCCTTCCCATTCGGATTCTTTATAGTACTTGCTAATGCAATAACCGGTTGCCGATGTACCATAGAACGGATGGGCATCGGTAGCATTTAACAGGCTGAAAATATTGGGAACTCCACCCTTTTTCTTGCCACCATCTTCCCTATATAGATATTGTGCGTGCTTGCTATCGGCGTCTGGAACACAGATTGTCTGCATTAATCGACCGTCACGATTGGTCATTTCTGCCAAATATCCCATCTTTGGGTTATGGCAACCACAAATAGAAATGGGCTTACCTGTCTTAGAACAGAGATATTCCTCGTAACAATCGCGGCTCATACCCATATCGCTTAATGGATGGGAACGAGATATCATGTGTCCCATATTCACTGTTGGGTCGTATTCACGTGCTAAGATAATCTCCGGATTACCCTTATAATTATCTTGGATAAACAGATTGAAGTAGCACATATCGGGCCCACCTTCTGAATATAAAGAGTGCTTATATTCCGGTCTCATCAGTTCGCCGGCTGCATCGTAAGCCATTTTTAGCAATTTCTCATCACCTTCCATCTTACGATATCTGCGCCAAGTTCCCTCGTAGAGACATACTCTAGCCTTCAGCATGAGGGCAGCATCCTTGCTCACCTTGCTTACATCTGTAAGCATTGGGAGGTATTCGATGGCTCTATCCAAGCACATGATAATGGAATCGGTAACTAAAGTGCGTGAATCTCTCTTCTTATACAAGCCGGGATCTTTCTTGTCCAGCACCTTATCATACCATGGCACATCGCCAAAACGCTTCATCTTATTGAAATAGTCCCATGCTTTGAAGAAGTAAATCTCGCCTGCATAGTGCTTTTGCTCAATGGCATTGGCCGGTGTCTTCTTGTAGTTTGCCAAGAAAGCATTGCATCCTCGCACCGTACTCCAGTTCCAAGCACCGTCGCTTTGAGTCTTTACGTTCTTACCAAATGCTATCTGATTGGCGGCACCGGCCAAGATATTATCTGTCTGCATGTCGCCCCCGAACATTGGAGAGGTACTGTATGAACGTGGATCTCCATGTCCTACTATCAGTCGGGGGTAGTATGTATGACAGTATTGTTCCAATGCTACACCATTAGCTGTAGTCCAAAAGCGGTCTTCAGTAATGGTATCGCCCGGTTCAACGTCTAGATAATTACAGCTTGCAAGCAGTAAACCGGCACATGCTGTTAATAATATATGGTATCTTTTCATTGTTATCTAGTATTTAAAATGATTAGAATGAAACGTTAACACCAAACGAGAATTGGCGCATAAATGCATATTCTTTTCCCGAATTAGCTCCATTTCCAGTCAAACTCTCTACGATGTCGGGAGTCATGAAAGGTGGCATATATGTCTTCTCCCAAAGGTTATTACCGCTGATGTAGACTTTCAGTTGGTCTAAATGCAAGCGAGAAATCAATTGTTTAGGGAAGGTATAGCCTATTGATAAGCCTTTCAGTCGCAGATAAGCAGCATTCAACAAGTATTTAGATTGGCGTTGTGTGTTTCTGCTGTTCAGCGATTTTCTTGGATAATAAGCATCAGGATTCTCCGGACTCCATGTGTTATCAATATGGTACTGTGTGATATTACCATTGTAGATACCGCGTGGGAATCCCCAGAACTGGTCACTCTCTGTCCAAACATCGCGTTTACCTAAACCATCAAACATGATCCAGAAGTCGAAACCTTTCCAGTTTAGAGTTGCCTGAACATTGTAACGATAGCGTGGTGTATTGTTACCGATGATGGTACGGTCGCCCGGTTCAGCTAGCGTATTCTTACCAATATCGATGACTCCATCGTTATTTAAGTCGCGATAGCGAACGTCTCCCGGCTTCCAAGTGTGATAGATAAACTTCTGAACATAGTTCATGCGAGCGCCTTCATGCTCATCTCGCACATATCCATCGGTTACATATCCCCAATAGTCGCCCATCTTATAACCTTTGTAGTACATAGATAGCGAGCCGGTAGGATTATCAAACTTTGTAATCTCAGCTTGATAATCGGATAGGCCTACAGAGATAGAATAGCCCAACGGACTGTTAAATACGTTATTAATCTTGTCTCGCCATGCCAATTCTATTTCCCATCCTTTGGTACGTAGGTCGGCTATGTTCTCTTGACCGCCACTGGTACCCAATACAGCAGGCAGGGTGACGGGGCGAATCATGTCTTTCGTGTCGCGAACATAGTAGTCGAACTGACCTGTCAAACGCTGGTTGAATAATGCCCAGTCGATACCTATATTCTTACTGATGACCTTTTCCCATGTCACATTGTTAGGTACTGAAGGTGCAGACAGATATGTCAATGGGTCGCCGTTCATCATGTAGTTGCTCATGGTACCACCATTTAGGCTGGCGATGTATGAGAAGTATGAGCTGATAGCTTGGTTGCCAAGTACACCAATAGAACCTCTTAGCTTCAAGTTGTCAACAACTTTGCGTAGCGGAGCAAAGAATTTTTCTTCAGAGATGCGCCATCCTAAAGAGCCGGATGGTACAAATACGTGGCGTTTACCTTTTCTAAACTTAGACGAACCGTCGTAACGGCCATCTAATTGTACCAAGTATTTATCAGCATATTCGTAGTTGAAACGATAGAATAAACCTTGAACACGCCATCTAGTATCAGTCTCCCAGTTGCTTGCGTAGTTGATGGCAAGATGAGATATTGGTGTAGAGTTATCGAACAAGTCGGTCATCTTCAATGAGAAACCTTTATAATCTTTACCTTCTTGGTTATAACCACCCATGATTTTGAAGTGGTTTTGCTTGTTCAGATTCCAATCGTACTCTGCCCAAATATTTAATGCTTGGTAGGTATGCTCGCGATTTCCATTGGCTACATGGTTAGGAGATTCTGCCTTTAAAGACTCTGCACCTTCGGGCATCGTCTGATATACGGTCTTTCTATGTTCTTTAGTGCGACTAAAGTATTTATTGATAGAGTAATTACCCTTGATAGATAGCCCTTTCAATGGATGCAAATCGAAACGACCAGTGTACCACATATCATTGCCGGAGATAACTCTGCGGCCTGCATTAGCCATGTGTCCGATTACATTGAAGTTACCTCTACTGAGCGACATACCTGCAAACTCTCCATTAGGTAAGAAAACAGATAGGGTTGGGAACATTCTATATACTTCGTAATACCATGTTGCACCGTCGCCACCGTCTTTAAATGGTTCGTCGCTTTGGGTATAATTATACTTGGTAGAGAAACCGATATCCAACATTTTATTAATCTTGGTATCGAATGTAAACGTGAGATTATAACGCTTGTAGGTATCATTACCATAACGGAAAATACCGTTTTGGTCTTTGAAAGCCCCCGATAGATAATAGCGGCTGCGGTCGTTACCTCCCGAAACGCTCACGTTATGCTGTTGCATAAAGGCTGCGTTTTTATAGAATTCGTGTATCCAATCAGTATTACCCACGTAAGCCCATCCCGGCTTATTAGGTGTATAGTTGGGACTTTGGATTCCTTCTGTATCGACAAGTATTGCCGGATTATGTTCCGGGTCGGCAATATGAGCATCCAATGCCTCTAAGAATCGGTCGGTGAAATAGTAATCTCCGGGCTGTTCGCTATCATATGCGTCGTTCCAAGCGCGAGCCCAAACGTCTGCTCTTGGCATCTTGGGGAGTCGAGCCGGTTTACTCCAAGCTAGGTTATTGCTATAACTTACCTTTACTTTTTGGTTGGCTTTACCTTGTTTCGTAGTGATAAGCATTACACCGAATGCAGCGCGTGCACCGTAAATGGCTGCTGAAGATGCATCTTTCAATACAGATACGCTCTCCACATCCTGTGGATTGAGCATAGAAATGTCGCCTTCTACACCATCAATCAGCACCAATGCCGAGCCACCATTCAATGATGTGTTACCACGAATGTTGATACCGGCACCTGCCGATGGCTGTCCGCTGTTAAATGTAATATTCAAGTTGGGGACAACTCCTTGCAAGCCTTGTGCGATATTGCCAATAGGACGGTTGTTCAAAACATCGCCCGAAACGGCAGCAACGGCACCTGTCATGGTCAACTTCTTTTGTTTACCATATCCTACAACCACGAGTTCGTCGAGCACTTTTGCGTTCTCTCGCAGCATAATGTCCAATGTCTTCCGTTGTCCCACTTTCATTTGCTGGCTGCTATAGCCTATATATGATACAGTGAGTGTGGCATTGTAGGCTACTTTAAGGCTAAATCTACCGTCGAGGTCGGTTACAGTAGCGCGGTTTGTACCATTCTCCTGTACACTGGCTCCAATGATAGGTTCACCTTTCTCGTCGCTCACAACTCCATGTATTGTCCGTGTTTCATTGCTATTTTGTTGTGTGCTGTTCCTCTTTTGAGTTCTTTGGTTTGCTGTCTTGCGCGAAGTGAGCAAGATATTATTTCCCTCTATCACGTAGGTAATAGGTGTTCCATTAAACAATTGGTCGAGTACGGTGTTGACAGATTGTTTCTTGGTATCTACTTTTACGCGTCTGTTCAGATCTATTTCTGTTTCATTGTATACAAAGAGGTAGTCGGTTTGTCGTTCTATCTCTTTCAAAATTTGCTTGGTGTTGCTGTTGCTCAACCTGATAGTTACACTATGTGCTTGTGCATAAGATTGCATAGCGAATGTAGGGTTGGTACCTAGAAACCAGATAAAGACACCGGCTTTCATCAATAATGCAACGCGTCGGTTTATCTTCATATTACATTTAGAAATCATGTTAATTTGGTATTAAAAAATTACTCATAGGTCTTTCCTAGTCAATCGTTGCCGATTGGTAGATAGATTGCTTGCCATCGTGGCTGCTGGGTGGTTAGTTGGATATAATCATAGGCACTAGTCTTTTTAGGTATTTGATAATATGATTAATGTATAATGATGGTCTTTGTGTCGTTGTTCTTGGTATAGGTGAAGTTGTTGTCTAATTGTAATACTCGTAGTACATGCTCTATGCCGTCTTTGGTTCTAAACTTTCCTGTGTACCGCTTGTTGGCTATACGCTTGTTTTTTACTATAATATTATAATCGAAGTAATTGTTTAGCAAGTACATCACGTCGAGAAGTGCTTTGTTCTTGATAGCCAATACGCCTTCGCGCCACAAGAAATAATCTGCATTCTCTATGGTCTTCTGTATCAGCGTGTTGCCTATGAGTGTTGCCGTGGTATTAGGTGCCAAGGTTGTTCTAATGTGTTTGGCTTCGTTTATCAATTCTATTTTTCCATTGACCAACGATGTTTCCCATTCTTTCTCGTTCGTATAGGCACATACGTTGAACTCGGTTCCTAGCACTTGTATATCCATCTTTGAAGTGGAAACAACAAACGGACGCTCCTTTTGCTTGGCTACTTTGAAATAGGCTTCACCGTCTAGAGCCACTGCACGTTTTTTGCCGTCCATCACTGCATCAAAAGTCAGTTTGCTATTGGCATTCAACCAAACTTTACTACCATCGGGCAAGAGCATTTCAGTGCGCTGTCCTGTGGGGGAATATACTGTTACTAGTTGTCTTGTATCGTGTCGTTGCGATGCGACATACCATGTCAAAGCCGTACCCATCAATAGGAATACGGCTGCTGCAATGCGCCAAAGGTATCGCATCTTGACTCGGTGTGATGCTCCGGATGCACTATGTTCGTCGTTATTTTCACTCCATAATGCAGCATCATACACCCTGTGTAGGCGTATAAACTCCTGCTTGTTAGCCGGACTTTCGCCTATCCATTCTACTATAGTTTTGCGCTCTTCTTCGGTCAGAGAGCCTGTCATGTAGCGATATAACAGTTCTTGCTCCATATTATATATACGTAATTGGGGGATTACCTCCTAATAAGAAAATGAAAAAAAATAGATTTATGCGCCAAAGAGAAATAAGAATATGGGCAAATAGTTGCGCAAAGTCTTATGCAAAGCCTTTAAAGCTCTGGTAATATGATATTGTACGGCTTTCTCTGAAACACCCAACTTGTCGGCTATTTCCCTGTGTGTGAGTGCTTCATTTCTGCTCATTTCAAATACCAATCGTGTTTTCTCTGGCAGTGTTTCCAATGTATTTTTTGCTATGTCCAGTATCTCTTGTTTGAAAATGCCATCTGTGGTACAGCTCTCCAAAGCCTCTGTCTGATATTCCACTTCGCGATTCATCCAAACTTCTACGTCTTCTTTCATTTGCAATTCACGTTTCCTACAGCGCAGGTAATCCAGTGTACGGCTTTTTAATACACATAACAAATAGGCTGTAATTCCCTCTTTGCGATTCAAATCAATATTTTTCCACACGCTAATCATGGCTTCAGATACAATATCTTCTGTTGCCAAATCGTCGTGGATATACGATTTGACAAAGGCTATGGCTCGTTTATAATATTGTTTATAGATCGTATTAAACGTCAAGGGATGTGCTTGTATGTCATGGTGTACAGCTGAAGACATCTCAAAATGATCTGTTTTGTTTAAAGTTTGTTATTATGGGTTAGCGTTCCCAAAAGTAATATATTTTTCTAGCATCTCAAAATAAACACCGACTTTTTGAGTTTGTGCAGTGGAAAGAGTGGGGATGGGGATGTAAACTCCTCATCTCTCTTCCCTTTCTAGTCTACTTATTAACTTGTAAAGTTGTTAATTCCTTTTCTGCAACGCTGAAGCAGCATTGCTGCCTAGGCTCGCCAAGAATTCTGAAAAGGCCGGTCAGCGATGCTGCCTTGCTCCTGCAGTGATTTGAGTATTTAGATTTATGAACCTTTGGATTATTGTTCATGGAGATGAATAGCCTATTATCTGTTGCGAAATGGCTATAGCTGATAGTCGCAGTTGGAGTCTATGGGTATAATCTTTGCCCCTCCTTAAAGAGTATTGGAGGCGTGGTTGAGAATGTTGTTTGTGCTCTAACAGGTAGCTAAGCATCTGTAGTCAGTCTGCGATACTTCGGAATAAGATGGTCGAATACAATTTGTTCCTAGGTTTTATGCTTTCTTATGTGTTTTTGCTCTTATGTTTGGAAATTGCGAGAGAACGCATTTGGGAATATAAAATAAGCGGACAAGTCTTCACAGACCTGCCCGCTAGGGTTGTTACTGTCACCTGAATGAGGTGGACAGTGTTTACGTTTACCTATAAATTAATAGTTAGGGTTTTGAACAAGAACGTTGTTGCTCTTGTCGATTTCGCCTTGTGGAAGATGGAGTAATCTCTTATAAAGGTGATATATACACCAATAATATCCGCGAAATGTTGGGAAGCGATCTTTGGACACCCTATCTAGGCAATCCATTGACTTTTAATGAACAGAATAAATCGGTTGCACGATATACTCAGGAAGTAAAGTCGGGATGGGATGTTGACTGTCTTTACGTAGTAGCTTTTGTTGGTATTGACCTTCTAAGTGGGTGCTTGTAGGGACACGCATGCCGTGTCCGCAGACAATAATAGCTTTATTTAATCCATGAATAATTGTAAACTTTGCATGCGGACGCGATATGTCGCACCCCTACAGTACTGTAGAAATATCGATAAACAACGTCGTTTATCAAGGGAGACGGAAGGTTTTCCGTCTCTACTACAAGACTTATATCTTGCTTAAAATGTTCACGAATGTGTTGGGACGAATTGAGTTCGGCCATGTGGCAAAAGCATTTTCGCGTGTCTAACAATGCCTGTTTATACTATAACTACCGTAGTTATAAACTTAAAAACTAATGATTTGCGTAGCAAATTAGTTTACTAGCCAACTTGCTTACTTATCAACTATCAAACTGCAGAGATTAAACAGCGATACTGCTCCGCCTTTTCAGCATTACTGCAAGAGCCAAACAGCAGAGTTGCAAAGCCTTTGCAGCAGGGTGAGGCTGTAAGTTTCTAAGTCTATGAGTTGTTGGATTGGGAGATGAGTTTGTAAATTTTCAAGTTCATAAGTTATTGGCTTTATTTATTATAAGACTTTGTTTAAGCAATAAAGAATTATAAACGCTCGGCTTCTTTAATAGACTTATGTTCTACATTATATTTTTTTACTCCTAGGTAATATCTTACTTTCAAACCTATTTGGCGTGTCTCACTGTTTCCCCATGAGCTGATATTCAACTTATTGGTATTACCATAGCTGTCCCATCGTTGTGTATGGAAGGCGTCGGTTAGGATGATAGATGTGTGAAGTCTGTCTTTAAGAAACGTTCTACTAATGCCAATATTGACATATCCGCTGGATTTTAGGACTTCATAGCTGCCTCCTTGTCGCTTGGAAAGATATTGTGCCGCCACTTCCAGCTGTAATTTTGCAGGCAAAGTAATATTATTAGAGATATTGAGTGTATATGATGGTCGTCTATAAATATGATTATTTGTTTCGTAATTCAGCTTGTTGACAAAATAGTAGGTACCAAAGTTCAAATTTGTATCCCACCATGAAGCAATACGTTTGCTGTAAACGACTTCTGCACCCAGTTGTTTTTGCTTTCCTATGTTTTTGGTTGTCATTACCACCGTGTTGTTATTATAGACATCGGTTATACCTGTAAAATAGTTGTTTAGTGAATTATATGAGAGATTTATAGCCAGTTGTTTGTGTGATAAACTAAATATCAGTTTGTCATTTGTTTGAGGTGTGATAAACGGATTGCCTTTCCAGTAAGTTAGTTCATCTAATAAATACTCAAAAGGATTTAAGTCTTCATATCTAGGTTTGTCTTGTCGTTTGCTATAAGCCAATGTCATACGTGTGTTTTGCGATATTTGATAGGAGATTGAAGCATTCGGAAAGCAGTTGAAACGGTTTGTTGTATTTGTTTCTTTTTTATCCATGGCTGTGTATGGTTGCAATAAACCTTTGCTGTACATTTGCTCTATTCTTATTCCAGCAGTGGCCATCCACTTATTTAACTGTATTGTATATTGGGTATAACCTTCAATGTTTTGCTCGGAATATGTAAACCTGTTAGATCTTGTATTATCGATTTTAAGTGAAGAATAGAATTTAAAGTTATTATCGCTGTTGATTGTTGAGGCTTTTATGCCGGCCAATAATTCATGTCCTTTGCCAAACAAATGTTTATAATCAATCATGAATGAGGCAATCTTTATGTGTTTGTCGTTTTCTGATTGGTATATGTCTTTGTGATGGAGTGTACCGTTTGGGAAATAATAAATATTGGGTTGATTGCAATATGACTCTCCATCGACCTTGATATAATCTGCATTTACTGATAGCGTGTGGTTTTTACTAGGCGTGAAAATATATGCTATACTACCACTATATCTCGGTGTCCGTTGCTTTTGATAATCATTTTCGGCATATAGCAATTGAGTTAAATCATTCATTCCTCTATATATTTGTGTCTCGGTAGATGTGTATCCTGGTCCGATAACGGCGCTGATAGAAGTATTGAAGGTAAATTTGTGTTTGTCATTTGGATGGTATACAAGGTCTATGCTGGTTGAGTAAGTATTGCGCTTGTCTACATCATCGGTGGTAGATAGGTTTTTATTCCCATCTTGTATTCTGTTACTGCCATATTTCATGGCATAGTATCCGATGTTATGATTATAAGTAATACCGACTTGCCAATGTCTCCTATTGTACGATAACGAAATATCTGATGTCTCATGTATATAGTTCCAAAATGATATACCATGAGATGTTGTAAGGTGAAAGCCCGTATCGGTCTCGCTTTTCAAGATAATATCTATGATTCCGCCTGCACCTTCGGCATCGTACGACGCATTAGGATTGGGCGAGGTGCTAATCTTCTGTATTCTAGTAGAGGATAAAGAACGTAGATAAGCAGTTAAGGCTTCTCCTTGTAATGGCGTCTTCTTACCATTGATATATATAGCTGTTCCGCCTAGCGATGAAAGAGAGATACTTCCTTTGTTGTCAATATGGATGCCGGGTGAATGTTTTAAGACATCTATAGCATTGCCAATGTCGGATAAATAGCTTTGGGCAACATCGATATTTACTTTCCCGTCTTCCATTTTTACGATGGGGCGATGCTTCTTAGCCGTGATAATAATATCGTTGATGTGAGTAATATCGTTTTCTATTACTATTTTGATCAAGCTTTCTTTGGTGGGAATGGTAAAATAGAGAGTGGTATCTTTATAGCCTAATGAACTGATGTATGCACTGTAATTCCCTTTGTCCAACTTAATGTAAACTTTACCTAATGTGTCGGCTATGCAGTTGTTGACTACTCGTCTGTTATCCACGTCGGTGATAACGACACTTGCGGCATCGGCGGCTATATGTTCTTTGTCTTCTATTTGTAATATTATGTGGTGTTGTGCAGAAAGATTGTGAACTGTCAATGATGTAATACAAGTTATTATCAGATTGATGATAAGATGTTTGTTCATACTTGTTAATTAGGACTGTTGTAAGTTATGATGCTATTAAAACATAGATAGAAATTATTTTTTTATGGTCTAAGGCTGTGTAAAAATAGAACAATCAAACTAATGTGTTATTGATAATGATATTGTTTTTTCTGATACAAAGATAATAAAACTAATTCTTTCTGTAAAAAAAAACGAATAATTTGTACTCTTTTAAGATAATATTACAATGTTAAGAGTGTTGGTTAGAAGTGGAAAAAGAGTGGCTTGTATAGTACAAAAATAGTGAGTATAGGAATAGAGAATTTACAAAAGGGGCATGACTTATCACAGTCATGCCCCTTTAGGTAATGCTTTATAGTGGTTGTTATGCCCCGCAGAAGAATAAAACGACTATCTGTGCCGAGAAAATTCTTAGGAACATACTCAACGGATATACCGTACTGTAACCGATGGCTGGTGCCTCTTTGGTACAAGAACTGTTGGCATAAGCCAGTGCGGGTGGGTCGGTGTAGGTTCCGGCAATCATACCCATGATGGTGAAATAATTGAACTTGAACTTCAAGCGAGCTATTGTTCCGACAATCAGGATAGGAATAACAGTAATCAGGAAGCCGGTATAGACGTATTTCAAACCATCGCCTTGAACCACAGTTTCCCAGAATCCGGCTCCCGCTTTGATGCCCACAGAAGCCAAGAATAATACAAGTCCGATTTCGCGGAGCATCATATTGGCCGAAGTAGTAGTATAGGTGACTAGCTTAAACTTATATCCGAAGCGGCCAATGAGGATAGCTATAATCAGCGGACCGCCTGCAATACCTAGTTTTAAAGGCACAGGCATACCGGGAATAGCAAGTGGAATGCTACCAAAGAGGATTCCGACAAGGATTCCGATGAAGATGGTGGCAATGTTAGGTGCGTCAAGACGCTTCACAGAGTTACCCATCATCTCGGCTACACGGTTTACATTCTCCTCCGGACCAACAACCATGATGCGGTCACCAACTTGGAAATGGTGGTTACGACTGGCGAAAAGATCCATGCCTTGACGGGTGATTCGGGTGACATTGACACCGTAAACGCTTGAGAAGTGCATCTTGCCGAGAGTCTTACCATTCATAGATGGACGTGTAACGACAATACGCCTAGAAATCAAAGGTTGCTTCTCGTTGCCGGTTTCCCAAGGAGTATCAATCTCCGGACCAATGAAAGCTTGGATAGCTGCAGCATCTGCTTCGGCGCAAACTACGAGTATCTCGTCGTTCAGACAGAAGATAGTATCGCGTGTAGGAATCGTTACCTGACCGTCGTGGAGCAAGCGTGAGCAAACAATATCTCTGTTTAGGAAATGTGAAATTTCAAGGAGTGAACGTCCACTAATGTATGTATTGGTGACGCGAAGATGCATCTGATAAGGCTTTGCATGAGGGTTTTCGGCCTCTTGCTCATTCAGTTGCTCCTCTTCTTCTTCCAACTTCGTGCGTGTAATGTATCGGATAGCGATGGTAGCACCGATGATTCCGAGTACACCAAGAGGATAGGCGCAGGCATAACCCGATGCAATTTGCGGCACTTGGCCTTTGGCAAATACGCTAGTTAAGGCTTCGTTGGCAGCTCCAAGACCCGGTGTATTGGTTACAGCTCCGTAGAGTGTACCCACCATCATCGGTAGATTGTTGGGGTTGCTAGTATCGAAGAATAGATAGTAGCAAGCAAACATGACGAGTACATCAAGGAAAATCATGGCCGTAGACAGCCCATTCAGTGTGACACCGCCTTTGCGGAAGCTCTCGAAGAAGCCGGGACCGACCTGCAAACCAATGCAGAAGACGAACAGAATCAAGCCAAAGTCTTGAATGAATGTAAGGATGTTTGTAGGAGCAGTGAACCCAACGTGTCCGGCTAAGATACCTGCAAACAGTACGAAAGTGACACCGAGGGAGATACCGCCAATCTTGATTTTACCCAAGAGCACGCCTACTGCGATGACAATCGCGTAGAGTAGGGCGATGTGAGCCACGGAGTCTGTTGTTGTAAATAAATTGATTACCCAATCCATAAGATATTTAAGATTTGACTGCAAAATTACTCTTAAATAGGCAGATAGCAAAATAAACGTAATTGTTTTTCTTTTTCTGATGATTGAAAAAGAATGGGTGTGCAGGTACACCTTATTATTATATTAAAAAACAAAGCTTGTTTTGGCTGTGAAGTTTTTTTTGCTTACCTTTGCGCCCTATATAAAAAGCGCGTTGACGCTTACTTTCTAGATATTTAATTACGCAAAAATAAAATCGTAAAAGCAATATGGGTAAGAAGTTTACCGAGCATAATGGCCTGAATTTAACGCAGACCAATGATGATGTTTTAGCACAGTGGGAGAAGAAAGATATTTTCCATAAATCCATTGATGAGCGTGAGGGATGTCCTCAGTTCGTATTCTTTGAAGGACCACCTTCGGCTAATGGTCATCCGGGTATTCACCATGTGCTTGCTCGCGCCATCAAAGATACGTTCAATCGCTATAAGACCATGAAGGGCTTTCAGGTATATAGAAAGGCCGGATGGGACACACACGGACTCCCGGTAGAGCTCGGTGTGGAGAAAGAATTGGGTATCACGAAGAAAGATATAGACAATAAGGCTTCTGATAAATACATCTCTGTAGAGGACTATAACCATAAATGTCGTGAAAACGTGATGATGTTTACGCAGGAATGGCGTACGTTGACAGAGAAGATGGGGTACTTTGTGGATTTGGATCATCCCTATATTACCTACGATAATAAGTATATCGAGTCTATTTGGTGGCTTCTGAAGCAGATTTACAATAAAGGATTGCTCTATAAGGGCTATACTATTCAGCCGTATTCTCCTGCTGCCGGAACCGGATTAAGCTCGCATGAGTTGAATCAACCGGGATGTTACCGTGATGTAAAAGACACAACGGTGACGGCACAGTTCCTCATCGAAGAACCGAAAGAGGAATGGACGAAGTGGGGTAACCCCTATTTCTTGGCTTGGACGACAACGCCTTGGACGTTGCCTTCGAATACATCGCTCTGCGTTTCGCCCACTATCGACTATGTAGCTATACAGACTTACAATCCATACGATGCTAAACCAATGACCATGATTATGGCCGAGGCACGCGTAAATGCTTACTTGAAGCCGGAAGGCGAGGTGAGCGGTGATGCCGAGTTGCCAGCTTTTGCGCATGGAGATAAGGTCATTCCTTACAAAGTTATTGGTCGTTATAAAGGCGAAGAACTGTTGGGTATCAAGTATGCACAGCTGATGCCGTGGGTAAAACCATGCGAGAAGTTGAACGATCTCTCTGCCCCTTATGTACAGGAGTATGCTCAACAGCATCCCGAAAAGGTATTTACAGGTGAAGATGGACGCGATAAGTTCGTCGAAATGGAAAGCGAAGCCTTCCGTGTAATACCCGGTGACTACGTTACAACAGACGATGGTACGGGTATAGTACATATCGCTAACACTTTCGGAGCAGACGATGCGCGTGTGGCTAATGCCGCTCATGTGCCGGCATTGTATCTCATTAGTAAGAAGGGTGAGACTCGTCCAATGGTTGATTTACAGGGTAAATACTACTTGATGGATGAGTTGGACGCTAATTTCGTGGCTCATTGCGTAAATGTAGAAGCCTATCAGCACCATGCAGGCGACTATGTGAAGAATGCATACGACCCCAAATTCAATCCTAACGGAGTGTGGGATAAGGTGGCAACAGAGAAGTCTGAAGACCTCAATGTCATCATCTGCATGGAGATGAAACAAGAAGGTACGGCCTTTAAGATAGAGAAACACGTGCACAACTATCCCCATTGTTGGCGTACGGACAAGCCTATTCTCTATTATCCATTGGATAGTTGGTTCATCAAAGACACTGCGAAGAAAGAACGTATGGTTGAGTTGAACAACACAATCAATTGGCATCCGGAGTCAACAGGTACCGGTCGCTTTGGCAACTGGCTTGAGAATCTGAACGATTGGAACCTTTCTCGTTCACGTTTCTGGGGTACTCCGCTTCCAATATGGCGTGATGAGAACCGTGGTGAGAAGTGTATCGGCTCATTAGAGGAACTTTACAGCGAGATAGAGAAGAGTGTTGCTGCCGGCGTTATGAAATCTAATCCGATGAAGGATAAGGGATTTGTGCCCGGTGACTATTCTCAAGAGAATTATGATAAGATAGATCTTCACCGTCCATATATTGACTATGTGGTGCTGGTGAACGACGAAGGACAGCCTATGCATCGCGAGATGGACTTGATAGATGTGTGGTTTGATAGTGGTTCTATGCCTTATGCACAGTTGCATTATCCGTTTGAAGGCGAGATGGCATCGGGTACTGAGGCAGACCGTGAAGCCATGGTGAAGAGTCAATATGAGGGCACTGCTATTGCTCCTAAGTTCTTCCCGGCCGAATTTATCAATGAAGGTGTAGACCAAACTCGTGGTTGGTTCTTCACATTACACGCTATCGCGACGATGGTTTTCGACAGTGTTGCTTTCCGAAATGTTGTCTCTTCCGGTCTTGTATTGGATGCTAAGGGCAACAAGATGAGCAAGCATGTGGGGAATGTTGTTGATCCTTTCGAGATGATAAACAAGTATGGAGCAGACGCAGTACGCTTCTATATGCTGACAAACAGCGAACCTTGGGACAACTTGAAGTTCGATGCTACGGGTGTAGACGAGACTCGTCGTAAGTTCTTTGGAACGCTTTACAACAGCTATTCATTCTTTGCGCTGTATGCAAATGTTGATGGTTTCGACCCCGAAGCAGCGGCTGTTGCCCATGATAAGCGCCCGGAAATCGACCGTTGGATTCTCTCTTGCCTTAATACTTTGATAAAGAAGGTAGGCTATGAACTTGAAGATTACGACCCAACTCGTGCCGGTCGACTCATCGAATCGTTTGTTAACGATGATTTGAGTAACTGGTATGTGCGCCTGAACCGTAAACGTTTCTGGGGCAAAGAGATGGATGAAAACAAGCTAAGTGCTTATCAAACCCTCTATACATGTTTGATGACGGTGAGCAAACTGCTTGCCCCGATGGCTCCCTTCTATGCCGATGAACTGTATCATGACCTTGGTGGTGAGCTTGAAAGTGTGCATTTGGCGCATTTCCCCGCTGCAGATGAGGCGTTGATAGACTCCGCTTTGGAGGAACGTATGGAGATTTCGCAGAAGATAACATCCATGGTTTTGGCTTTACGTCGTAAAGTTAACATCAAGGTTCGCCAACCGTTACAGCAGATTATGATTCCTGCTGTCGACGAGCAACAGAGAGCTTACATCGCAGCGGTATCCGACTTGATTAAGAACGAAGTAAATGTGAAAGAGCTAAACTTCGTTGAAGGGCAGAGCATGTTGGTGAAGAAGGTGAAGTGTAACTTCCGTGTGATGGGTAAGAAGTTTGGTAAACTCATGAAGGAAGTGGCTGCTCGTATGGACAGTCTCAGCCAAGAAGAGATTGCAGCGTTTGAATCTAACGGCAATATCCAGTTGGCCGTGCAAGATCAGAATGTTGTTGTTGAGGTGGCAGATGTAGAGATTATCAGCGAAGATATACCCGGGTGGCTCGTTGCAAACGAAGGAAATCTGACGGTAGCGTTGGAAGTTGAGCTGACAGACTCATTGCTCAATGAGGGTATGGCACGCGAACTTATCAATCGTATACAGAATCTTCGCAAGTCTTCGGGTTTTGAAATCACAGATAGAATCGTGGTGACTGTTGCGCCGAATAAGCGCTCCGACGCTGCTATTGCTGATTTCTGTGACTATATTAAAGCTCAAGTTTTGGCCGATGAACTCCTGATTGCCGACAATGATGGGTCGGAGATTGAGTTCGAGGAAGACAAGCTGAATATCAAGATAGAACGAAAATAGAAAGTGACTAAGTGGGAGATGGGTTTCAAAAGAACTCGTTTCCCATTTTTTGTTCAACGCAATAATCACATAATTATGGACAAGAAAGTGCGTTATTCTGATGAGGACTTGGCGGAATTCCGCGGTGTCATCAACGATAAATTAAAGTTGGCTCGTCGCGATTACGATGGTATGATGCGACAACTGATGAATCTTGATGGTAATGATGTGGACGATACGTCTCCTACTTATAACAAGATGTTGGAGGAGGGTAGTGCCAATCAGAGCAAAGAAGAGATGATACAGCTGGCTCAACGACAGCAAAAATTTATCAAAGGACTTGAAGCTGCACTCATACGCATAGAGAATAAGACCTATGGTATCGACCGTATGACGGGCGAACTCATACCCAAGGAGCGTCTTCTTATAGTGCCTCATGCAACTCTTAGCGTCGCTTCGAAGAATGCACGCAAGCGATGAATAGACTGAGAGTGCATTTGACTGATGGGCGATTGGCCTTTATCTTGATTCTTGCCATCATTATTATAGATCAGATTATCAAGGTAGAGGTCAAGACAAACATGTGTCTTGGTGAATCCATTCATGTGACCAATTGGTTCTATATCAGTTTTATAGAGAACAATGGTATGGCTTATGGCATGACTTTGGGTAGCAAGTTGGTATTGAGTATCATGCGTATTATAGCTATTGGCTGTATCGGATGGTATATCAATCGGGTTATCAGAGAACGCCATCATACCGGATATGTCATGGTACTTGCTATGATTTTGGCGGGTGCAGCGGGCAATGTCTTCGACTCAATGTTCTACGGTTTGTGTTTCAATGAGTCGTCTCCTTTCGTTGTTTCCCACTTTGTAGACTTTGGTACCGGCTATGCTTCTTTCCTTGAAGGGAAAGTGGTAGACATGTTTTATTTTCCTTTGATAGTCACTACATGGCCTGAATGGGTGCCGTTTTATGGTGGGCAAGAGTTTATTTTCTTCTCGCCGGTGTTTAATTTTGCCGATGCTTGTATCAGCGTCGGAGTCGTTTTATTGCTGATTTTCTACCGTAAAGATTTGGAAGGAATGGGTGATACTTTCAAGAAGTCATTGCCTAAGAAAGTGAATGAACATACAGAATCATAACAGTATTGTCCACACAGCCATGTCATTGCGTATGTTTGGCTTGCTTGTAGTGCTGGGTTTGTTGGTTTTATCTTGCAAGCCCACAGTACCATCAGGCATTATCCAGCCTGAAGAGATGGAAGATATTCTGTACGATTATCATTTGGCTGAGGGTATATCTGCATCGCCCGGAGGCGATAGTAAAGCTTTTGTTACCTATCGGGAAGCCGTGTTTAAGAAGCATGGTATCACTTCTGCCGAGTTCGATTCATCCATGGTCTATTACTTGAGACATACCGAGAGTCTGGAAAAAATATACGAATCGCTGTCCAAACGATTGAGTGATGAGTCGGCATCTCTTGGTGGTAGCCAAGGAAGTGGGGCTTATGGGATGCTCTCGGAGAATGGAGATACGGCCAACGTATGGCGTGGTGAGCAATCTATGGTGTTGTCGATGTACGAGCCATTCAATCTTTATACATTTACTCAAGCGGTCGATACGGCTTATCATCAGGGCGATCGCCTCGTATTGGATTTCGATGCTCAATACATATTCCAAGATGGTTCGCGCGATGCTGTGGCTGTTTTGGTGGTGAAATATCAGAATGATAGCATCGTATCACAGGTGGTTCATATCAGCGGTGGAAGCCATCAATCGGCTACAGTTGAGGATGCCGGGAAGTTGGGAATCAAAGAAGTGAAAGGCTACTTCATGCTTAATACGCGCTCAAATATTTCATCGCGGTCTTCTACTACTTTGCGATTGCTGCTCATCAATAATATTCGGTTGATTCGTATGCATGTGAAAGCGGAGCCACAGGTGGTATCTCAAGATAGTACCAAGGTTGCAGGAAAGACGGATACGGTACCTCCGACATCATCATCGATGCCGGATGAACGTCCGAGAAGGGTGCCGCCGGTACGAGTACCTATGGGAGGAGTCCACTAATGCAGGAATTATCGCAGCGCATTAAGCGTATAGCAGTGAATACATTGTTGGTAGACGAGTTCTCTATACACCCTGCTGTGGTGGAGTTACAAGGTAACCGTGTACTCTCATTCCAGCCTTTGACCGAAGAGATTGCCATGACAGAATGGGTTGGAGGTACGTTGCGACTGAAAAAAGAGGGACGTGTGTACAAGGTCAGCATGTAGTCTGCTTATGCTTTTATGGTCTTGACGAAAGGAATCTTGACAATTTATTATATAGCAAATAACAACGTTTTAATGGATATTTTAGATATGGGAAAGAGAAAGATGTCCCTTCTCATCATGTTGATGATGTCAACATGGGGATTGGCATGTACTAATTTCATTGTTGGAAAGAAAGCCAGTGTGGATGGTAGTGTGATGTGTACATACAATGCCGACGACTATGGTATGTTTATAGGACTATGCCATTATCCTGCCGGATTGCACGCTAAAGGTGAGATGCGTAAGATTTATGACTGGGATTCAAAGGTATATCATGGTGAGATACCGGAAGCGCCAGTTACTTATAATGTCATTGGTAACATCAACGAGTTCCAAGTTTCCATTGGAGAAACTACTTATGGAGGTCGTGAAGAAATGGTCGATACCACCGGTATTATCGACTATGGTTCGCTTATTTATCTTGGATTGCAACGTTCGCGTACGGCTCGTGAGGCTATACAGGTGATGACTAAGCTTGCCGAAACCTATGGTTATAACAGCGAGGGTGAGACGTTTACCATCTGCGATCCCAACGAAGCGTGGATAATGGAGATGATGGGAAAAGGTCCGGGTAGCAAGTCTGTGGTCTGGGTTGCCCAGCGTATACCCGACGATGCTATCTGTGCGCATGCCAATCAGAGTCGTATTGGCAAGTTTGACATGAAAGATAAGGCCAACGTGATGTACAGTAAGGACGTTGTTTCGTTTGCTATTTCTAAAGGTTGGTATAGTGGTAAAAAGGCCGACTTCTCTTGGAAAGAGGCTTATGCCAAGCCCGATTTCTCCGGACGTCGCTTTTGTGACGCTCGTGTATGGTCGTTCTTCAACCGCTTCAAGGCTGGTTTTGAGCGCTATTTGCCATGGGCTGAGGGGAAAGATCCCAATGCAGAGGATATGCCATTGTGGATTATCCCCGATAAAAAATTGAGTCTGCAAGATGTTGAGATGGCCATGCGTGACCATTATGAGGGTACTCCTTTGGCTACCGACAGTGCGGATATGGGCAGCGGTATTTGGCAAATGCCATATCGCCCAACGCCGTTGATGTTCAAGGTTGATGGTAAGGAGTATTTCAATGAGCGTCCGGTGAGCACACAACAGACAGGCTTCTCGTATGTAGCACAGTTGCGTGGATGGTTGCCAAGGGAAATTGGCGGTATTCTTTGGTTTGGTAACGACGACGGCAATATGGTGGCATATACACCTATTTATTGCGGTAATAAGATACAACCTAACTGTTATAATACGCCCGGCGCCGATGCTGTGACATTCTCAATGGATAATGCTTACTGGGTATGTAACTGGGTTAGCAACATGGTATATCCTCGCTACAGCCAAATGTTCCCCGAACTGAAGGCTGTACGTGATAGTCTTGAGCAGTCGTATGTGGCAGCACAGAAGGGTGTGGAAGACAAGGCTATGCAGCTTTATACATCGGATAAGGCGGCAGCAGTGAAGTATCTCAATGATTATAGTAACCAGCAGGCAGAGCAGATGTTGGCGCGTTGGAAACAATTGGCTATGTATCTCATCGTGAAATACAACGATATGACGGTGAAACCTACCGATGCCAATGGTCGATTCAAGCGTACCGCTACAGGACTCGGAGCTCGCGTCGTGCGTACAGGATACCCCGATGCATTTGCGAAAAAGCTGGTTCAATCTACCGGAGATAAGTTTGAAGTACCTCGAAAGTAATTTATTGGATTTGTTGCAGAGGTTTGTCAGCATTGTTGTTGAGCCTTTGCAGCATTGCTGTTTGGCTTTCGCAGAGATGTTGCGAAATATCTGCAGTAATCTCATACAAAATGAAAAAGGATGACCATCAGGCCATCCTTTTTTATTATAATATTTGGTTTGAAATTACAAACCAAGTTTCTTCATAGCATCGCCAGCTGCTTTTGAAGCGGCTTCGCCAGCTTTTTGTTTAGCAGTTTCCTTTGCTGATTCAACGGTTTCGTTGGCCTTTGTCTTAGCAGCTTCTTTGGCTGCGTCTACCGTTTTGGCTGCATCTGCTGCGCCGGCTTTAGCTGCATTGACAGCATCATCAGCTGTTGCGGCAACGTCGGTAGGCAGATTCTTAATACCAGTGATAAGTGTATTCACCGTAGCATTGTCTCCAACGACGCTCTTGATTTGGTCAGCGTGCTCTGTAACGAACTGTTTAACGGTCTCAGCATATTTCTTAGCCTCTTCTAAGTTGCCGGATTTAACGAGTTCAGCATACTTAGCCTTTAAGTCGGTAAGTGTCTGTGTTAGGTCTTTACCGTTCTTTTCGGTGAGTTGGGTGTTCAATAAGCTAATGACATCTTGAGCTGATTTAACAGCGGTTGCGGCTGTATCAACAGCAGTTGCTACTGAATCTGAATCAACAACTTGTGATGCACTCTTGGTCTGATTGCCACAGCTAGCCAATGTCAAGGCTACAGCTATGGCTGCAAAAAAGATTTTTTTCATTGCGTTCTCTAATTTACGCGAGTTCGGGAT
>NZ_JRPT01000058.1:0-29856 GCF_000762865.1 Prevotella sp. S7 MS 2
AAGTGGTGCTAAACAAGTAGCGCTTCAAGAATTTTCTTTTGGCGGTGAAAGAAAAATCTCCGAGGGCAAATTGGAAATCCTATCTGCGCAACCGCTCTCCAATCCCTATTTGCTCCGCTATCTCGCAGCACGTGCTATTCCTCTTCCCGTAGCCAGCGCCTACTGCTCGGAAGTTCTATTCCAAAATATGAATCGGACATACTATGCCATTGGATTTGCAAACGATGCTTGGGGATGGGAAATCCGCAATATGTATTTCAAAGGATGTATCGCCCCGAAGGCAATTACAACGATTAAAAGAGGTGCCGACCGCCTACAAGTCTTTGAGGGATTTATGGATTTTCTCTCGTGGCAAACACTAAATCCTTCTTCAACTTGCGATACCATAGTTCTTAATTCTTTGGCTCTTTTGCCACGCATTCAAGAGAAGATAAAAAGCTACAAGCAAGTTGAGAGTTTTCTAGACAATGATGATGCTGGACGAAAATCGTTTGAAGTTTTGAAGCATTTTTGCCCATCTATCATAGACGGTTCTGTTCGCTATCGAACTCACAAAGATATCAATGAATGGCTCGTTGCTCAATCCAAAGTGAAAGAGAAACAGCCGTTATTACTGACCACGAAGCGTGGTATCAGAAGATAGCGTGTATCTGGGAAGCAAGTTTGTGTTTTGAGTATCTCAAAACCTACTTGCTCCCCAAGTTGGGAGGACAAATCCCGTTGGTCTCATCAACAGAAAGAACAATTATGGAACAGAAGAATAAGGGTGGGCGACCCACCAAAACTTTATCAGAGAAACGAAAATATCAAGTACTTCTACGGCTCAACACCATGGAGTACTACACCCTATTGGGCAAAGCACGAGAAACCTCTATTACTCGTACTGAGTTTTTACGTCGGCTCATTACAAAAGCAGAAGTTAAGGCACGCATCAAACCCGAAGAGATGCAACTCATCCGTACAGTCTCGGGTATGGCAAACAATCTCAATCAGATAGCCCATCGACTCAATGCCTTTGGCATTTATGCACTCAATGAAGACTTGAATGCACTCAAAGTCCTCATCCATGAACTCATCAAACGCTTGAAACCATGATAGCCAAGATTATCAAAGGCGCAAACTTCGGAGGAGTCATCAACTATATGCTCAGCAAAGAGGAAGGAAAAGCTAAGGTTTTAGCGAGTAATAACATTGGTTTTATCGACCAAAACCTATGCGCTCACGAGTTCGCCCTTCAAGCCTCTATGCGCCCGAATGTGCAGAAGCCTGTTTGTCACACGATACTCTCGTTCTCTGCCAGCGATGCCGAGCGATTGACAGATGATGTGATGGTGAAGATTGCCAATGAGTATTTAGAGAAAATGGGCTACGGGAACACACAGAGCCTTATTGTAAGGCACAGTGACCGCCAGCATCCGCACCTGCACATTTGCATCAATCGCATTGGCAATGATGGCAAGACCATCAGCGACCGCAATGAGAAATACCGCTCTACGAAGATTTGCCGAGAACTGACTGAGCGTTACGGTTTGACACTTGGCGAAGGGAAGAAGGCGGTAAACCGCCAACGCCTGCGAGGAGAAGATAAATTGCGCTATGAGATATTCGATGCCATCAAAGCTGTGTTGCCCCAATCGAAGAATTGGAAAGGCTTTGTCGCAGGTTTAGACAAACAAGGCATTACCACTCGTTTCAAAACAAAAGGCAATACAGACGTAGTGCAAGGCATCATCTTTATAAAAGACGATTTCAGTTTCAGTGGCTCAAAGATAGACCGATCCTGCTCTTTCTCTCGCCTTAATGCAGAGATAGAGCGAAACATTCAACAGGCACAGCAACATCTATCGAAAGAGCCAATGGCACATTCGATAGATGAGAGCGGATTTGCAAGCGACTTATCCGATGCACTTGACGAAATCTTTACGATGCCTATGCCCAGCGGAGGCGTAGACGTTGATGAACTCCGATTCCAAAAGAAACTTCGCAACAGAGCCAACCGCAAACGTAGAATTTAATCACCTCAAAATTATAATCTTATGAACAACGAAATAGCACCAGTTCTCGATATTCTCGAAGAACTCAAACAAGAATGCAAAGCCATCATTAAGGTGCAAACAGAACTGCGCACCACGCTCGCAGAACAACCTGCCAACTCAACAACAGTGCGCACTACAACGCAAGAGACCGTACAAATTCATCTCTCCAAAGAGACGCAAACCAAAATCAAGGAACACCAACTTTTTGTTTTGAAAGCACTCTCGCAGTCGAGCAAAAAACTTGACCCAAAGTTTGAAGCCTTACAGCAGCTCATCCGTGAGCAACAAAAGTCCGTAGAGTACAAGAACTACTCACTCTTTGCCAGCGTGCAATTAGCCGAGCGCATATTGCTCCTGTTAGTTTGCGGCTTGGTTATGGTCAGTTGTTGGTTCTTCGCCATGGGTGCTCATGAACTTGAAACCTCCTCTGACTACGACCTTCGCTACCGCTATCTGCGTATGCAAGGCAAAGCCACAAGTGAAGACTTCGTTTATCTTGACAGTATGTTTGTTTCGCATCGCAATCCGAAATCCATCCATCAGTTAGAGCAGAAAGTCATTGATTACGAACAAGCCCTACAAAGACAAGCCGAGTTGCTGATGGAACAGAAACATATCCAACAAGAGCAAGGAGAGTTGAAGAAGCGTTTGAAGAAATTATGAATCTGATGCACCTGATAATAAACTCTCTCTACTTAAGGATTCATGTACAGGATCTGTTAGTTTTGTAGCAGCCAAGAGGCAATAAGTGTTACTAGTTTCTTCCTCCTTAAAAACATAACCTTCCCAATGATTGTGAATGAGCATTTCCTTAAAAGCAACTCCATTATTAAAATCGGTTAATGATTGCCCTAACAATGGGGGGCTTTTATAGAAGAAATCATCAATTCTTGCGGCTGCTCCTATTTTTTCTGTACAATTTCCTGAATAAAGCAATTCTAAGTCACGCTCTATCTCGGTATAACATGCTTGTTTCTGATAATTACAGAAAGAATTAGTCACAACATCTAAATTTAATTCTCTTAAAACACTTATCATGTTACTGCACCTCTCGATACCAGAAAATAGATCTAACAACACAATATCTTCACGAACAGTACAAGTTGTAAGAGTGGCTTTTTCAACTATCTTACCTTTTTCTTCTTCTTGTTTTTTTATTGCGACTTTCAACACTCTCTTAGCGGTACTTTTATCCTTATAAAAGAAATAGGCTCCAATTTGATTTTTGTGTCCAAGTCCATCGAAATTGTACTCTGGATTGTGTATGTTATTACACCAAACGTCAGGATAATCTTGTTCTAGACCATATCTGTATAACACATCTCCATTTTCAAGAATTATTTTGTCTTTATCTTTCCTCATTGGTATATTATAGGTTTTGGAATTAGATTGTTGCTATTTTAGATAATTCTTCCTCCACTTCTTCCACCGTAGGCAGCGCCGATTTCAAATTCTCAGGAATAGCCTTTGAGAGTTGGTAATCGCTGACACCGATTGGCTGGTCGTAGCCAGAGAGAGCATATTGCGCCACCACCTTATCGCCACCATTGCAGAGAAGCAAGCCAATGGTCTTGTTGTCGTGTTCGCCACGGAGGGTATCGTCCACAACATTGATATAGAAGTTCAGTTGCCCCATATATTCAGGCTTGAAAGGTGTGGCTTTAAGTTCGACAACAACGTATGCATGCAGTTGGATGTTATAGAGAATAAGGTCAGCATAAAAACCAGAATCGCCTACTTCAAAATGCTTCTGCTGTGCCACAAATGCAAAGCCACTGCCCATTTCCAAAAGATATTTGGTGATATGCGAAATCAATTGCCGTTCAATGTCTCGTTCTGCCATTTCATCTGTCTGTCCCATTATGTCAAAGATATATGGGTCTTTCATCAGATAGTTGGCAAGGTCGCTTTGCGGTTTGGGTAATCGCACAGAGAAGTTGCTCACTTTCTGTGCCGTAATCTGCCGAGCAAAAAGATTGGTTTCTATCTGCATTTGCAGAACATTGCGACTCCACCCATTAGCAACTGCTTGCGTAATGTACCAGTAACGCTTACCCAAAGGCTGCTTGCTATTAAGCAGAATAACATGGCTTGCCCAGTTGGTGCGAACAATGGCTGAATGTTTGAAGATTTCCTCTATCTGACTGATGTCGCTGTGGTAGATAGCTGATAGCGTTTCAGAGACTTCTCCCAATTGTGCAACAGGTTGTTGCGTAATTGTATTCAGCTGATTATCTGTGGATTGAATTAGTGCAACAGGTTGTTGCACAATTTGATTGAGTTCATTTGTCAAGCTCAAAATATTTTCTACCGTAGGGGTTTTGAGCAAGCCATCTACTCTGTCCATTTCTTTCAGCACCTCCAACGGATAAGCACTGGCGAATTGGCACATATAGAAGAGGTTTCTACGAGAATACCCCTTCTTGTCCGGATATTTAGAACGTATCGCTTTAGAAAGGTTGTCAATGACTTTGCTTCCCCAACCTTCTTTCCTTTGGTGATAGAGGATAAAATGTCCCACTTTCCAATAGTGGAAAAGCATGTCTGCGTTTGCAGAGGCTATTAAGTGTATTTGTGTATGTTCAAGGTCGGCACCGATGGCTCGTACAACGAGTGATAAATCTTGTTTCTCTGCTTTATTTATGTCTTGGCTCATATTATTTCGGTGTTATAATTGATTGAATTTACTCATGGCATTTGCCTTAATATCGTCCGCAATATCTATGTAAGGTTTCATAGCCTTGTAATCGCTGTGCCCTGTCCACTTCATCACAACTTGAGGAGGAATACCCAATGCAAGCGCATTGCAAATGAATGTTCTACGACCTGCGTGTGTGCCAAGCAGGGCATATTTAGGTGTAACCTCGTCAATACGCTCATTACCTTTGTAATACGTTTGGCGCACAGGCTCGTCAATCCCTGCCATTTCTGCTAATTCCTTGAGATAGTCATTCATTTTCTGATTGGTAATCACAGGCAAGACCTTATCATTTTCAAACGCCACATCCTTGTATTTGTCAAGAATCGCTTTACTGTGATTGTTCAGCTCGATAATCAGGCTATCGGAAGTCTTGACCGTTGTAACCTCAATATGGTCGTCTTTAATATCACTTCTGCGGAGGTTGAATACATCCGAATAGCGCAAACCAGTGAAGCATTGGAAGAGGAAAACATCACGCACACGTTCGAGCGCCTGCTTGTTGGAAGGGATTTTGAACTCTCGGAGACGATTGAGTTCGTCCCAAGTGAGAAAGATGATTTTCTTTTGGGTACTCTTGAGTTTAGGCTTATAACTATCGTAGGCGTTGTTTTGATGCACACCTTTCTTGAAAGCCCAGCGCAAAAACCACTTCAAGAAACTCAGTTGCTTGCCAATGGTCGAATTGCGCATTTCCTTTACGTCACGGAGATAACCCACATAGTCATTCAAGCCTCGCTCATCAAAGAACTCAAAGGTAAGTCCTTCACAAAAGTTGGTCAAATGATTTTTTACGGCTGCAAATTTCTCAAACGTGGAGTCCGTCCAATTGTTCTGACGTCCACAATCCTCGACAAAATCATCAAACACCTGAAAGAAATCACAAGGCAACGCTTCTTTCTTTGGCTTAGGTTCTTCGCTCACAGGTTTGTGCAAAGCATTGAAAGCCTTCTTTATCTGTTCGGGCGTTGGCATTACGTCCTCTACCTCAAACCTCTTAAAGATTGACTGTATTTCTGTATAATACTCCAAGAGTGAAGCGTTGATTTCAGAAGCCGATTGTTTCAACTTATTGCTACAACCATTCTTCACACGTTGCTTATCTGTATCCCACTTGCTAGCATCAATGCGGTAGCCAGTGGTAAACTCAATCCGCTTGGACGCAAAATTAACACGCATACGAACCGGCACGTTCTCTGTGATAAGAACTCCGTCCTTCTTCCTGCTCTCTAACGTGAAGATGATGTTCCGTTTGATATTCATACCTTCGGGTGTATTGATTTATGCACCCGAAGTTACACCCTAAAAACGATATAACCAAAGATTTTCCGTGAAATCTCACTTTATTAATAATTTGCGCAAACTGCTATATTACAATAGATTGATGCGATTTGGTAGCTTGTGATAGTTCAAGAGAAAGAGCCTCTCTCTCCGCGTGAAGTACTCTGTAAAAAGAGTTGAGAAAAACTTCAAAAATCCGTAAGTATCGTAACTTCAGTAAGTTGCGATACTTTTGTTTTATACAAATCTTACTTTTCAGAGGTCGTTTAGAGGTTGGAAAAGTAGAGGGAATAAACAACAAGATAAAAGTAATGAAACGCAATGCATACGGATTCAAAGATGAAAGATATTTTACTCTCAGGCTTTATGCACTACACGATTGTCGTATCACTCGAAATGTCGGATGAACCGAAAAATAGTCTTTTTCCAAATATTCATAACAGGAAAAAGACTATTCTGTACAAGCAAGGAATGCTATCAGCCTACTCTCTTCATTTTGAGCTTTGCTGATTTTACATCAAACTTTTCTGTCAATTTATAATCTGTCATCATTTCTTCTACAAGTTTAGGCACATTAAATATGCAAGAATTTTGCTTCATAGAGAGTATTTCCATAGACATGATATGCGACGATGTTGATGTCATGGTAAGCACATCATTCTTGATATCGTATGTGGATTTTTCTTCGCCTGCCTTCCAACCACCATCATATTCATAATCTATCACTTTGTGGTCTTTATCAAACTGTAGCCTTTGTACAGGAAAATCATCTACAGTCAGTTTAAGGCCAAGCTCCTTCAGCTTTTTCTCGTCAAGTTCCATGCCGTTCATGTACATTTTTGAACCTCTTATGGCATCAAGTTTTACCTCAACGTCATATTTCGCTGATGTTTTCTTGTCAGCAAGAGAGATAGACCAGCTTTCCATTTCCCATGTGCCAACAATGTTTTTAGCATAGTCGGCTACCTTTACTTTATCATTACCATCATCACTCTTACTACATCCCGTGAAAACAATCGCTGACGTCAAAAACAAGAATAGTGAAAAATACTTCAAAATGTTCATTTTGTTCATTGTAATATTCTTTATGGTTTATATGGTTTGCAAAAGTAAGTATTTTCTTTTTCGTTTTTATGGCAAGTTACAAATATTAACACCTATAAAGCCTTTTTCTTATAACGCAAACACTTCAGCAGGCGGCACATTCCCAAAATCAAGGCTATTTTCTTGTAAATATTTGCTCATCTTTCTTACGTGTTGACAATATACTTTTTTCATTCTTTTGTCAACATTTCTAATACTTTTTATGGGTCTCCAAAAGTGCTAAAATAGAAAAGAACAGACGGTTTTTTATCAAGTTTTAAGCCTTATAAACAGTAAAAATCTTTGCCGAAGACAAAAAACAGGCCGCACGCTTGGAACTATCGGACAATTTTCGTATCTTTGCCCCCGATATATCAACTCCGTGGCTCGCGCCACGTCATAAGCAATGTGCAGCGTGTGTAAAATGCGAAACTTTTTTGATGACAGCGTGATTTTTCCGACAGATTATTTGGTAGTTCCGAATAATTTGCTAACACACAGGCTAACCGCCGGTCAACTCTCTTTTTAAACATACGCATACGCGCGCGAGGAGCGGGTATGGAAACAATAGACATTTCTCAAGTATAATTATCAGTTAAAGAACAATATCAAAAAAACGAGCAAAATGAAAAAGAAAAAGTACATTACACCCAATGTTGAAACCGTTCCCACGGAAATGGAACAGAGCCTGCTCGCCGGCAGCGGAATAAGAGGTTCGATGGACAGTGATGAAAGCGACTGGGAGGAGGTAGACGACAGCGCCCCATCAGGTTCAGAATGAAACTCGACTAGGTTGAGCAAGTCCTTCAACAGCGACTGGAAAACCGGGTGGTAGGCGGAAGCAGCTTACAGGAAAGCGACTACGAAACAAAAGCATCAAACGACAAAAATGATTAAGAAAGACAGTATGAAAGCAATCAAAGCAATGAGACAGGCAGCGGTGACCGTAACGGCCGCCGTGGCGCTTGCACTGACCGGGTGCTCCGGACAGGAAGACTTCATCGACGGTGGCGATACACCAGCAAAGGGCGTAATGCTCACCATGACCGCCTCGACCGGCGTGGCGGGCCCCGACGGCACGCGCGCCTACCTCACCGAGGGCGACGACAAGAATCCGTGGCTGTGGGAGGACAAGGACGAACTACTTGTGGTGAACGATGCCGGCAAAGCCATCGGTACCCTCACGATCAAGAAAGGCATAGGCAAGGAGAAGGGCGTGTTCGAAGGCCCCGTAGACGGGTTGACAGCCGGACAAAAGGTCCGCATATTCTACCTCGGCCCCAACACGAATACATCCCGCATCGTGAACGGCAAGATCATGTTCGACTTCTCTAAGCTCGACGGCAAGCACGAATCGCTGAAAAGCCTCTGTGCCCTTAACGCAGAAGGAACGGTGAAGATGAACGGCGACAAGGCCGGCATACTGGAAGACGTGACACTCAAGAACGCCTTCGCCGCAGCCCACTTCAGCGTCAAGGGCAAATACGACCCGCTCCTGGGCAGCACATACAAAGCCCTCGTGGTACACGGCGACGTACCCCTGCAGGCCACCGTCGACGCGGCAAGCGGAAACATTGAGAGCACCGTCATGGCGGGAAGGGAGAGCAACGTGCGTGAGGGATTTGTGTTCACGACGGCGGCGAGCCCTGATAAGCCCTATGACATCTACCTCCCTCTGGTGCCCAACAAGGAAGCGACCGACAAGGCCACGATCTCCTTCGACATCTACACCGACAAGCAAACCTCCAAAAAAATCGTCTCCGCCGGAGCCGAACCGGCGACCGTAGGCAACAGCGCCGACGCCTTCGTGCGCACCGCCGCTGGCACCCCATCCGTGTTCACCGTGAGCGACAATGGCAAGAAGGTAAACTTCACCGACGGCAACCTGCAGTACATGATGCCCAAGCAGGTATATTCACTCACCGTGCGCAAGCACATCTCTCCCAACACCCTCTACCGCAAGGGCAAGGACAACCCACAAGAGCTGGAAGCCAAGTACAACGTGCTGAAGGGATACTACCGACTCGCCCCCAAGCAGTGGATCATGGTGCCCCCCACCAGCTACGCTAACAACTACTACTTCGGCATCTACACCTGTACGCAGGACAACAAAGGCGCATGGAACGTGAGCTGCACCACCAACCCCGTGTTCGACATGTTCTTCTTCGGAAAACCAGAACAACCCACCCTCGTCGACAAGAGTCCGGGCAAATACTTCCAGCCCACGGCAAAGACCGAGTACCAGGGCAAGGATCAAGACTGGACCAAGTACGCGAAGCTGGGCGACAGCAACGACCCATTAGTAACCCCCAGCCTGAGCGATTGGCAGTATCTGTTCGACACGCGCACATTTCCTGACGACAAGAGCACGCCTGCCTTTGCCCTCGCGTTCCTCGACCTCAACGGCAATGGTACCGTGGAGAGAAATGTGGACCAGGCTGGAATCGTGATATTCCCCGATGGAATGAACAAATCGACTGCAATGTCGCTCTTCACCGCACCGAATGGTTCGACTTTCGGCAAAAGAACCCTCGAAACCAACGTGGAGAGCGGCAATCTGGGCAAGATCCTCAAGATGGAAGCCGTCACCGAGAAGGGCTGCCTCTTCTTGCCCTTTCCCGGATGGAACAATGGCTATAATGGTAGCGAGTGCAAGATAGAACAGATAGGCCGCCACTTCAACTACTGGACATCCACGTCCTTGCCTATTCTGCAACAAATGTACCACTACAACATCACGATCGACGCGACATTCGGATCGAAAGGCGGAGTCAGCGGCAACGCCGTGCGCTTGGTGCGCGTCGTAAAATGACACCGCCGTGAAACGCAATCCGCGCCTGCGGACGGGGCAAGACAACACTAAGTATTAACATTTAACAAACAGAAATCATGGGTAGATATATCAAGATAGAGCCGGGCCAGCCGGGCGGACTGACCGTGGAGCGGATCAAGTAGATTCTCTCAGCTTTATTCCCCCCAAAAGGAAAATGATATCTTAAAAGGGCTGATCGCAGCAATGCGGTCAGCCCTTTCAAATATGTTGTTGTCAATTATCATTCAAAAACAGTTATTCTCATTCTGCTTTTAATTGCTGAATATCTGTTTTTTTTGCAGCCGTTGTTTTGTAGGCTGGTTCTATAAATTACCACCGCATATAGTCATTAAATTTTTATGAAATACGTTTTGTTATCTTTTGGCACGGCTCTTTCATTTAAGGACATTGTTGTTTTACAACGAATGAAACAAACGACCTTTTAAATGAAAGTGCCGTGCGAACAACAGAGTTGATGTTAGTGTGAAGGGTGGCTTATTTTGACTATTTACTAAGAGTTGATGAAGATTCATGATTTTTAGGTATTGTAATATTTTTATTTTTTTAATACCTTTGCAAACTAATTTAGTGTTCATCAAAGACATTAAAATGAATCACTTAATTTATTATTTACAAATATTATTTCACATGAAGAAAAAATACTTAATCCTGAGTATGATTGTTATGATGTATGCATTTGGTAATGCCAAAGAGCATATTAAGACAGATTCAACGTATCTTTTAAAGGAAGTTGTTATAAACACTACGCGTATCCCTGAAATAAAGTCTAATGCTGCTGCAACAGTAACAATTATAGATCAAAAGCAAATTGCAACAATGAGTAAAGCTGAACCTGATTTATCTCACCTTTTAGGTTTACTCACTCCAAGCATGGCGTTAGCAAGCAATACAACAAGTTCACGCTCCCAATCTCTTCGAGGCAGGGGCGCGCTCATATTAATAGATGGAATTCCACAATCCACTCCATTAAGATCTACAGACCGAGACATACGTTCTATAGATGTTTCTGCTATTGATCACATTGAAATAGTAAAGGGTTCGACTGCATTATACGGAAATGGTGCTATTGGAGGTGTAATAAACATTATCACAAAAAAGAATACAAAAAATAAAAAGATTGCCGGTGCGTCTTCTCTCTCAGGTTCAACTTATAATTTTTATCATGGAACACAAGGAATGGGCTATCGTGTCAACCAACAACTTTATGGTTCTATAGATAAATTAAACTATCTTGTTAGCGGTTCTTTTGTAAAAACAGGTAGTAGTATTGATGGTTCTGGTGAATATATCTCTCCACGCTATGGATTAGGTGATACTTATACGTCAAACGCTCTTATTAAATTAAGCTATGCATTATCAGCCAAAAATAAGTTAGAATTTATGTATAATTTCTATCGGAGCCTGCAGCATACTGCTCTTGTTCAGCAAAAAGGAAAATATCTAAAGAGTCCAGCTATAGGTATCTTCGGTGAAAAAGACCCACAGGCTGCTGATGAGGGTACACCTTATAACCATAATGCGTATTTAAAATTTTCCTCTCGTAAATTATTCTCAAATACAGATTTTGAGGCGTCTATATATGGTACAAGTTTATACACAATATTTGATTTCAGAAAACATAACCCGAAAAAACCGCGCTGGGAAGAAAAAAGCGGACAAGCTACCATCAAAGATCAAAAGATAGGTTTCCGTTCTCAATTTAATACATTCTTGTCAATATCTGAAAATCTCTTCACTCGTCTTACCTATGGATATGATTATCTTTTGGATGAAACCTCCCAGCCACTTGTAGATGGACGTTATTGGGTTCCTAAACTTCAGAGTAGTAATCATGCTCCATTCTTGCAAACAAAGACAACTCTTTGGGAATGTCTTCATGTAAAATTAGGAGGACGTTATGACGTTATAGATGTCAATGTACCTGATTACGATATATTGCGTACAAAACTCAGCAGTCCTGAAGTACATGTTAAGGGAGGTAAACTAAAATATAATAATTTCTCATTTAATGCAGGCATATCTTTCAATAAGTTGTCGATATTTCAACCTTTCGTTGCTTTTTCGCAAGGTTTTTCTATTTTTGATTTAGGGCGGACGCTGCGTGCAGCTAAAGAAGACGTTTTATCCAAGATTATTACTAATCCAGTAAAGACAAATAACTTTGAGTTAGGTGTATACTCAGATATCAATCATAGGTTACAGCTAAATGGATCTGTTTTTTATACCTATTCAAAGTTGGGTAGCGATCTTAAGATTGATGAAGCTGGTTTTTGGGTAGTCAACCGAACACCTCAAAAGGTATATGGAATGGAATTGAATGCAGATGCGCAAATATTAAACAACTTAAAAGCAGGTGCCAATTTCTCATGGTTTGAGGGGAAGCTCAAGTCTACTTCAGAGAAATGGGATACCTATATGTCTAACATATCTATCCCAGCAGCCAAGTTTGCTGTATATATTGATTATGCTCCTATTAAAAATATGTATATGCAGCTACATTACGTTCATACAGGAGACCGTAACCGCTTTGACACCACAGATAATGGTATATATAACGAGGGTGAAGGAAAAGTTAGTAGTATAAATTTACTCAACTTTTCAACAGGAATAAGTTTAAAGGATTGGGAACTTAATTTAGGTATCTCAAACTTGCTTAATAATACTTATTATACGCCGGCTTCAATGTTAATGGCAAGAGATGCAGAGTATGCGCATGCTGATGGACGTAAGATAACATTAACTGCAACATTTAAATATTAAAAACAGAGGTCATAATGATGACCAGCAGTAAATATATATTGGCTGGTTCTATAAATTAGCTTTGTTATCTTTTGGCTTCTTTTTATTAAAAAGAAGCCAAAAGATAACAAAACGTATTTCATAAACATTTGATGACTATGTGCGGTGGTAATTTATAGAACTAGCCTAAAAGCTGTATTTCATTTTTACCCACGCCTCCGAGTTCTTCGCATACATCTGGAACTTGCCCTTGTTGGCATGAAAATAGTCGTATCCGATAGCGATTGCTGTTTGGTCGTTGAGGGCATAGGTGGTGGATAGGCGATTGAAGATGCCACCGTTGGTTACATCAACGTAGGCAAAGGTAGAAAGTTTTAGCGTGTTTTGCAGCAGTTCTTTGGCGAGTCGTGCGGTGGCTATCCCTGCATGGCGATAGATAGGCAGTCTTTCAAGATTGCCCGATGTGTATTTGTGGCAATATTGCAGACTTGCATTCCAGTCGTTGCCAGGGTACCAATCAATGCCGATGAGCGCGTTGAGCGCATTGCGGCATTCCACTTCGCATCCCATTGCAGCATTTTGCGCCTCATTGATGTATTTGGCTACCTCTGCTCGAATGACGAATTGCCCAACGGGCAACGAACAGTCGGCTCCTAACATTGTCATGCGGTGATAGCGTCCATCGATATGTAGTGACTTTCCATCGGTTGTCATTCCCATGCGGAGGGCTGGCAGTTTGTTCCACGTCCGCAAGGCACTCACAGAGAAATCAACACCGCTGAGGTTGACGGAGATGCGTCCACCGTATTCCATGTTCTTCAACCGCTTTTCTGGTTTTCCACTTTCCAAGTCTATGGAATAAGGGAGGGAGGTGTACGGCAACCGCATTGCCCACGGATTGCGCAGGTCGGTAGGTAACACAGCGAAGTTAGTCACTGGGTTGAACACCGCTTCTGCTGTAATAGCTCCCAAGGTGTATTTGGCACGTAAGCCATTCACAGGCATGCGTATGTCGTCATAGTCTTGGGCGAGAAATTCGGTGTAGTCGATGGGCGACACGCAGTCGGTAAGGCGCAGTGCGTCTGCCACTCCCCATATCACGATTTGCCGTCCCATACGCAGGTCAAGGTTGCCTTTGGTATATGACAGATACGCCTCTCGCAGCTCAATGCCTGTGCGTTCTTTCAGTATTCCGTTGTAAATAGCGTTCAGCGAGACAAAGAGAGCTGTCGCTCCTTTTTCGAGTCTCACTTCGCCCCTTGCTCGAGTTCTCGACGCCATCCAGTCTGCATTCCCCGTTGTTCGGAGTGCGTGATAGGTGTCAAGAAATCCCTTCACCCGAATTTGCAGGGCGTTGTCCTCCGTTTCTTCCTCTTGCACATATTCCGCATCAACGGAATCGGTCTCCACCGCCGAGGTGTCAATCTGGGCAAATGCTTGTGCCGAGAACATCGGCACAAGCAAGAGCATCGTCCATAATCGCAGCCTTCTCATGGTCAGAGTCCTTTCTCCAATTTGGAAACGGTGAAGAGGTTGGGCGCAACCTTGATGTTGAACCGCTGGTTGTCCATGCGAATGATGGTCTTGTGACCCGTCTGCACATTTTCCATTTGCATGAGGTGCATCGTCCAGAAGCCCTGTACTTTATCGATGTTGGAGATAGAGAGTCGGCGGTGTAGCTTGTTTAGTTTGTCGTAGTATTCTGCTTTGACAGCCATCAAACAGTCCTGTCTTATCCACGTTACTCGACGTGTATAGATTTCGTCTTTGTCATTGGGAATCGACTGTACCACCCAGCATCTATGTCCGGCTAAGTTTTCTTCTCGCAGGAGCTGGTGTTTTTCCTCGTCCACATTGCGCATACTCATGTCGTTGTAGGTAAAGTCGCTACCCATGAAGTAGTCGGTCTTCGACGACTTACCGCTGATGCGTCTCGTCTTTTTCATGGCAGGCAGATAGAGCCACTTGTCGTCCACCTTGCGTGGATTGTCGTAGTCCCAGGTGAGGAATCCTGTTCCCTTCACATCTCCGGGATAAGTGAAGAACATAATTTTCTTTGTGTCCTTGCCTACGTCCATAGCCCACGACTCGAGCTTTCTGATGCGTTTGTGTCCACTTCGCTGAATGAGCGTCATCTCTACGTTAGCGTAGCGTGTGTCGCCATCAGGTCGGTTCTTTACTTTTTGCATAATATCTCTACCAGACAGTCCTGCTGCCTGTGCGCTACCAATTGCCAACAGAGCGATGAGCAGCAATGTAAAATTTCTTGTTTTCATACTTTTGGGTTTAATTATTATTTTGAATGTTGTTGATGTTTGCCTTTTTTTGTTTGAATATGTGGAGATAGTCTATGAGGATAGGGGTGAGGAAGAGGTCAGCCAACAAAGCCGATACCATGCCAGCTACTGCCAGTATGCCCCAGTTGCTCATCTGTGTGGCATCGGAAAAGACGAAGCCCATGAATGTAGCCGAGATGACAACTGTGGACATCACAATGGCAAGTCCTTCGGTGCGAAAGGTGCGGTTGATGGCTATTTTGTAGTTGCCATATTTGTCGTATGCCACATGACTGTGGTTGATGAAATGAATGGTATCATCGACAGCGATGCCCAAGACCATCGGGATGAGCGAGGCGGTCATCATGTCGAGTGGGTAGCCGAGCCAGCCCATCATTCCACCAACGACAATGGCAGGGGCAATGTTGGGTATCATCCCTACGAGTCCCACTTTCCAGTTTCCAAAAATCAGAACGAGGATGATGCCGATCACCAATACCGACAGCATCATCGACCACATCTGTCCTCGCTCCACATACTGCTGCATGACGGTGAATTGCGGAACATTTCCTACCACCGAAACGTGTGCATCGGGAAAGAGACGGTGTGCCTCCGCCTGAAGGTCGTTCATTTCCTTTTCGGCTTCGTTGGAGTTGTAGTCTTTCAGTTCTATTTGTAGTCTTAGCCGTTTATAGTTGTAGTCCATCCAGTATTCCGACTCCGTTCCTCCGGCGTTTTCGTACAGCAACAGCAACTGTGCCACCATATCAGCATTGTCGGGAATGGTGTAAAATTGCTGTTTGTTTCCGTTGAGCGTGCAATTCATGTCTTTCACGATGTCAGTGATGGAGTTGTGACGTTTCGTTAGCTTGTAGCCGTCAGCAATTTTTGACAATTGGTCGAGCTTTTGTAGATTTTTTGGTTTCTTGGCATCGTTGTCGTGCGGCAGCGTAATCATCAAATCGTAAGCATACATGGAGCCGAGTTCCGTTTCACAAAGGTTGAGGAATTTGTTGACGTAAGGCACTTTTCTCCCCATCGTCTTCTCAATGTCGAACGCTGGCTCGATGAAGAAGAGTCCGATGCCACAGAAAATCGTCAGCACCACCGACAACGTGACAATGCCCCGATGATGGCGTATCACAAAGCTCCCGAATTGTTCAAACCGATTGCCAATATAGCCCTCAAAGCTCTTCGACATGTTGACGGCTGGTTTTCTATCTTTGCCAAACGACAACAGAAAGGGAGTCATGAAAAGACAGGTAATCAGTATGGCGAGCAGACAGATTGATGTGTTGATACCAATTGCCTGCATCGGTACGATGTTCATGGAAAGGAAAGTCATCATGGCAGCCACGGTGGTGAGTGCTGAGAGCGATACGCCCCAACCTGTCTCGCCCATCGCGTCGATGATGGATTGCCTGCGCCTACCTGTCTCTACGAAGCGCGTCTTGAAGAAGTTGTACAGGTGGATGTTGTAGGCAATGGAGCAAGCAAAGGTGAGAATGACGGCTATCATTATGGTAGTCATGTCGATATAGATGCCTGTCCAGCCGATGATGCCAAAGCTGATGAGCAGTCCTAAGACAGAGGTGAGCAATGGTGCTATTACTCCACGTAGCGAACGAGTTACAATGAGCATCACTACAATAGAGATGATAAATGCGAAGAGGAACAATCGTCCCATTTCGCCCTTGAGATAGACCACCTTCTCATAGCTCAGATAAGGCATTCCTGCAGCAGCGGGCGACAGTTCTGCATATTTCTCCTTGCCTATGATGTGTCCTGCTTCCCTCCCGGTAATCATGTCGGGAGCCATGTCGCTTGTCTTCTTCCACACACTATCGGCAGGGAAGGGGCGCAGCTTTACCATGATCCATGTCATTGTTCCATCGGTCGATACCATTTTCTTCGCCAGATAGGGTTTGCTGTAAGCCTTGCGCTTGATTTCTTTCAGTCCAGCGGCATCCGATGGAATTTGCTCGGGTACAATCTGCTCTATGGTCATACCTTCTTCCGTACCAGAGGCAAACTCAAGGTCGGTGAGCGATGTTACTTTGTCGGCGTACGACAAACTATCTTTCAGTTCGTTGCTCAGCTCACGAATGAGCGTGAGACTGCGGTTGGAAAAGATGTCCTTGTTCTTTACCAGCACTGCCACATAGTAGTCGTTACCAAAGATAGACTTGAACTCGTTGGTCTTGAGCAGCATAGGGTCGTCGCTTAAGAAATAGTCATCGAACGAAGTTCTTACCACGATGCGCTTGGCTCCAACAAGCGAAAAGGCGATGGCCACCGCAAACAGCGCACCCACAACAAGCCGATGGCGCAAAATCCAGTTCGCCAGTTGCCTGAAAAGGTTGTTGATTTTTTCGATTTTCATTGTTGTTTTTATTTTGATGATTTGTTTTCCTGTTGCAGTCTCACCATCCGGGCAAACTCTCCACCTTTTGCCATCAGTTCATCGGGTGTACCCTGCTCTACGACTGTTCCGCCCGAGAGTACTATGATGTGGTCGGCACCCAATACGGTGCGCATGCGGTGCGCAATGATAATGACGGTCTTGTTGCGCACCAGTTCGGAGATACCAGCCTGAATCTTTGTCTCGTTCTCGGCATCAAGGCTGGCGGTTGCTTCATCTAAGAGTATCACAGGAGCATCTTTTAAGAGTGCACGGGCTATGGAGATACGCTGCCGCTCCCCACCCGAAAGGGTTTCTCCATTTTCGCCAATCACCGTGTCGTAGCCTTGTGGCATACGATTGATGAAGTCATCGCACTGTGCCAATCGCGCCACATGCCTTACTTCCTCATCGGTGGCATCGCGTTTTCCTATGCGTATATTGTCGGCAACGGAGGCATTGAAGAGCATCACGTCTTGGAACACGACGGCATAGTTTTTGAGCAACGTCTCTGGTTCTATGTCAGAGATGTCGTGTCCGCCCAGTGTTATCTTACCGCTATTGATGTCCCAAAAACGTGCAGCGAGCTTGGCTGCGGTGCTTTTTCCTCCTCCAGATGATCCAACGAGTGCGGTTATCTCGCCTTGTCGGGCAGTGAATGAAACATTGTGAAGCACCTGCTTATCTGTTTCGTAGGAAAAGCTGACGTTGTGGAACTCAATGTCATAATTTGAAACTTCCACCTCGGTGTCGCCCGTCTGTATGGGCATTGCCTCCATCTCTTTCATTCGCTTGATGCGTACATCGAGAAAAGTAAGAACGGCAAGGTGATTGCATACTTCAAGAATAGGATTATAGACCATTGCCGAAACAAGGAGGAACGCCAAATAGACGAACACCGACACGTCGCCACGCTGAAGCATCCATGCGCCTACAACGATGACGGTAGGCATACCCAATTTAAGCAATACAGCGGAGATGTTGACAAACGCACCTGTCAAGAGTTCACCGGCAACAAGTTCTTTTTCTAATGTTTTTAATCGCTGGTCAAACCGCTGATTGTATTCGTCCTCGCCATTGTACGATTTGATTTCCTGCACACACTCCAGTCCTTCCTGTATCTGTTCGCTCACTCCTCGTTTGATGTGGTAGACATGTGTAAAAGCCTTGTCCATTCGATTTCGTGAAACCAACAGCACTACCAAAGCAAATGGCACTACCCAAAACACAGCGATGGCTAATCGCCAGTCGTAACAGAACATTCCCGCTGCGATAATGACAATGCTCACCACGGAAGCAAATAGTTGGGGAATGGCGTGCGAGAACGTTGTTTCCAATAGTGTGCAGTCTTCCATAATAGTGGCAGTGAGGTCGGAGAGATTGCGCTCACCAAAGAAGGCGAGAGGCAAGCGGCGCAGTTTCTCGGCTAAAGAGATACGGCGTTGCGCACTCTCATTATATACGGTGGTATAGGTGCTGTCGTATTGCCGACGCATCACGACGAGCATCACGACCATTAACCCTGCTGCCATGAGGAGATAAAACCACAACGTATGAGGGGCATTCCTTGGCATATTATCGAGATACTCCATCAGGAAGAAAAACAAATAAGTGGGTGGCAGCATTAGCACAAGGTTGAGCAGTGTCGAAAAGATGATGCCTTGCCGCAAGTCTTTTGCTCCTTTTTCCGTAAGAGCGAAACGGTTTTGAAAATATTTTATCATGACTTTATGACTTTATGACTTTTAATAGATGATAGTTTCCACGAAACGGATTGTTGATATTCATTCCACATACGGTGGTAATACTTTTCCTCACTCAATAGTTCCTCGTGCGTTCCCTGTTCGACTATCTTGCCGTTGTCCACAACTACGATGCTGTCGGCATCCTGAACAGTGGTAAGTCTATGGGCTATCATCAGCACGGTCTTTCCTTGGGTGAGATGTGCCAGTGCCTTACGGATAAGCTGTTCGTTTTCGGGGTCGGCAAAGGCGGTCGCTTCATCGAGCACTATGATAGGAGCATCTTTCAGAATGGCACGGGCAAGAACAATCCGCTGCTGCTCACCTCCCGAAAGATAAGTACCTTCGGCACCGATAACGGTATCTAATCCCTGTGGCAGCCGGTCGATAATCTCGCGACTTTGTGAGAGGTCGATGGCACGGTTGATCTGTTCAGTCGTTGCATCAGGATTGCCGTAACGTAGGTTTTCGATGAGCGAAGTCTTGAATAGACGGGTGTTTTGGAAGACGAACGACACGTTGCGCATCAGTTCGTCCTTGCGCATATCCCTCACGTCTATGCCTCCTATGGTAACGCTGCCATGACGTACGTCCCAAAAGCGGGGTATCAGTCTTGCTATGGTGGTCTTTCCGCTGCCCGAGGCTCCTACAAGTGCCACCGTCTTTCCTTCGGGAATGGTAAGGTTGATATGACTCACTGCATCTTTCTCCGCTCCCTCATATCGGAACGAAACATCGTTGAAACGAATGTCGTACGCTTCTGCCCGTTTTGGCTCGTCGTGCTGCGAGAGCGGTGCAATATCAGTGAGCTGCTCTAATCGTTCCACAGCCTCATTTGCCATGAATAGATCCTGACTGAGATACATAGCTTTCATCACGTTGGAAGCGATGAGCGGTGCAATCACCACATAAAGTATCACGTTGGCAATAATTGTGCTTGTATCTCCACCGAGTCCTATCAGGATAATAGCAGTAGGAACGAGGATGAAGGCAAAGGCATTGATAGCCAGTATATAAAATGACATTGGCGTGCGCCACACAAGCGTACACTTGATGACAAGGTCGCGGTAGCTGATAATGCTATCGTAGAAGCGTTTGAACGAGAAGACCGTTTGTTGGAACACCTTGACCACGGGAATACCTCTGACATATTCCACTGCCTCTGCCCCCATCTTCTCCTGCGCATCAAGGTAGAGCCTTTGAAACTGGTTGTTCTTCGGGTTCATCATATATCCCATAATGCCTATCGCGCCAATGAGAGGTATCATTGCAGCCGCACCCAACTGCCAATCCACAGCGAATAACAGTACGATAACACCTATCGGAGCAACGACACAACTCGCCACATCGGGTAGCAGGTGTGCCACAAAAGTATGGGTCTGTCCCGAATCCTCATCAATGATTTTGCGCATACGCCCCGTGTTTTGTTCATCGAGATAGCCCAATGGTGCACGCATTAGCCGTTGCATCGCTTTGCGCCTCATGTTGGTTTCGATACGGAATGCTGCAAGATGAGAGAGCATCAGTGCCAAAAAGTAGAGCAACACGTTTGCCACCGATATGACAAAAGCCCATAGGGCATAGTCTATAAGAGGGGTGTTTGAGAGATTGCCCTTGGCGATAAGTAGTGTGCGCACCACGAGCCACAAAAGAATGAATGGGACAAGCGACAGCAGTCCGTTGACTGCCGACAGTGCTACGGAGCATGGCAGCAAGTATTTGCGCCCTCCCATGTAAGCTCCTAAACGTTTGAGAGTTTTCATCATATATTATCGTCTTTTAATAATTAGTCTTTATGGTTTCATTAATGCTTTCCAACCTGCCATGCTAAAGTCCATGTACTGCTCCAAGGCAACTTTGATATCCTCGTCGCTGTAATCTTCGTGTTCTACAATCTCGCAGAAAACGGTTATCCATGTAGAGCAAGTGATGTGAACCAAGAATGGCGAAATGTTGGCGTTGAGATGTGGATAGCGTTCTTTCATCAGTCGCAGGTATTCCATACCCACCTTCATCTGTCTGTCCACCATCTTGTCTTTATATCCTTGTAGCGACGTACCCTCCGAGTTGAATAGGAGTAGTCGAAGCTCCGGACGAAAGTCTTTGATAATGGCAAGCATGGCAAAGATGTAATCTATTTGGTGTTGCCGCATGTTGAACACGTCTATCGACAGGAACTTTTCGTCATTGTGCGACAGGATGTGTTTGTTCAATGCCTTGGTGAGAGGACGCAGCACCTCGCAAAACAGTTCGTCCTTGCTGCTGAAGTAATTGTATAGGTTTCCTACAGCGACACCTGACTTGCGAGCCACTGTGCGGATGGAGGTGCAGCGTACACCATGTGCGATAAATTCTGCACGAGCGGTAGCGATGATGCGCTGCCGAATGTCATCTTTCAGAGTTTGCATGATGAGGGTAAAGGGTTAATAGTGAACGATGTTCTATTTTGTTCATAAAAAAAACGCACCGTCCAAGTAAAGAACGGTGCGCCTCGTGTATCGCAGTGTAGGGCATTTGCCCTCGATGACATTTCAATTTATACATACTTATCAATATTTACGATGCAAAGATACGAAGAGAGAAACGGAATGGCAATACTGCAAAATAGGTATTTTATGGTTTCATCAACTCCTTCCACCCTGCCATGCCGTATGTCACATACTGTTGATAAAAATTATAATATGAAATGTAAACTCAATGAGGGTATCTTCTATATATCTTCCAGCCACTCCAAAGACACCATAAGCAAGCCACGCCCATGAGGAAGATGTAAAAAAGAGAAGCCATGCCCAAAAAGGTAAAGATTCGCCCTGTGTGCACTTCTATGCAAACGTTGCGTAATGACATGGGTAGCATTGTCATGCTGTCAGGCATGCGAAGAGATGAAGTACCCTTCTTGTAATCCACCGCCATGTCCTTATCGTCCAAGTCTGATGAAAATCCTGCAATGGCATGACTTCCAAAAGGATTTCCACTCACAGACTGCACCTTTTGATGCGTGAAATAGTCGGTAACGGACTGATGCGCTCTATCCCATACATACATGCCACTGAACGAACCTACCAGCCATGTGTTCTGATGAGTGTGTTGCTCGACATTGATGCCCATGACACTCACTGGAGGTTGCACTTTTTCTTTCTCTGGTGTGGCGGTCAAATTCCGAAGAGAATAGAAACCGTCCGATGTACACAACAGCCAGTCGGCTTTATCCTTATCATACCGCAGCGAGCGCAGACAACCATTCCATGGGTTGTCGCTGTCCATGGAAGAAAAAGGTATGGGCGGTATTTTGCCAGAGGCTATGGCTATGAGCGCAGGCGGACGTAGCATCCAGCCTGTAATGGTCAGCAGCAACAGAAAGAACATCGCACCTCGTCCCAACTTGTCGTGCCATGTTATCAGCCTTCGCTTCGTACGTGTTCCCAACAATGAACGGGAACGAGGCGCAAAGGAATAATATATGCCTGATAGGGAGAGAAACAAGAGGATTAGTCCCACGGCATCGACAAAGAGCTTGCCAGCCATACCAAACAGTCCGCCTCCATGAAGAAGCCATATCGTTCGGAAGAGCGAAACCTTCCCTTTGTCATTGTCTGTTTTCTTCAAGGTGATTTTTTGGAAGTCGTGGTAAGGAAAGCGAGACAGATAAACGTAAGACCGACCCGTGATGATGAGCGAGTCGCCCTTCTGCGTAATATCGCTCAACTTTTCGTGCTTACCCTGAAGAATATTAACTTGTTCCCATACGCCATGGTTGTTCAACCGATACAAATGACGTTGACTCATGGCGTATAAACAGCCATTGGGCATGACCGTCATTCCTCGAATGTTTCTCAGGTCGGCACCCTTGGGCAACCCGCGGTTAAAGTCGGTTATCGTGTCCACATCCTTCTCTTTCGCCCAAATGCCAGCGTTGCCGTATATCAACACCTTGTTTCTCCATTTCTGCGTACCACGAAACAATCCTTGGTTCCACTGGCTATATCGATATTCTGAGGGTAACAGTGTCCTGCTGATATCGATACCTTGAAACAACTTGGCATGATTGAGTACTATTCCCGAGAGACAAAAGAGTATGACAAATGGAGCTAAGACTATTCCCAGCCATTTATGGTGTCGTTTCCATGTTGTTTTCTTCATCCCGATTCCTTTCATCATTGCTCTGCTCTCTTTCGTTGTTTGCCTTTGAACCAAAGATAAACACCCAACAAAATAAAAGCCATGAGGATGACAAGCATTTGCCATGCGTATTTCTCAGGCTCTACCCAAAACTCCTTAAAGAAGTTGATGCGCCCAAGTATCTCAACAGGAGTCCAAAACACGATGACCGTAGCGATTGCCATGCGGATGTTTGCACCCCATGAGGCAAGACGCAGTTGGCGACGCAGCATAAAGAACGAGCCTATGAGGCATCCCACTCCTACGAGGAACGTAACGGGATGGTGGTCGCCGAGGAAGCGTTTGTCGTAACAGAACATCAGCAGCAGGTACAGTCCCCACAGCATCATGTTCAATTCCATGAACGTGACGATGCTCGTGTGGCGTGTCATGGGTTGCACCACCACAACCTTGCGTTTGCTTCGGAAACATACCTTTTGTATCCATGTAATCAGGTCGCAACCATTCTTGGTGCTGAAGATGTACATCGTCATCACCATCATCCACAAGCCAAACGAGGCAGGCATGATAAGGTATTCGGGCTTCGTCACCACCACGCCATTCTCTATCTCTGGCGGTACGCCATAGCGTCTGGCATAATACAGGAAGAGGAACTCCACCCAACCCGTCCAGAAAAGCAGTCCACCGAAAAGTCCCCACAGCGTCTGTCGGGTATCGCCCTTCACAAACACGCCGACGATTACCATGACGAGGCCTGCCAAGCCCATCATAAAACCAGCAACGTGCATGGCTCCTTCGTTCATGAACTTCTCCATCAATATCATCAGCGCATGACCCAAGGGCATGGCGAAAAGCACCAATAAAAATGAGGCGATGGTACGCCAGATATATAGATTGTTGTTTGTTCTCATTTTTTTCTTATTTCAGTTCATCACAATAATAACTTATTTGTCCGCCCGTATCACCTATTTCAACATCGGCTTTGTACCAACTGATAATCTGTAGTTTGAAATATCGCTGTCCATCGGCAGTGCGCACCACGTAGGTGTGAAACGAGGGAGTATAGACAGGCGGTGGACCAGTAAAAGTCATCGCTTTTGCCAATATGGGATTAGCGTTGGTTTGTGTCGATGCAGGACCGCGATTGGGGTCGAACCAAGGATTCTGTTCAAAGTCGAGTTTATTGGCGATGAGATACTTGTTCCAGTCGTTTTGCGACATGGTGATATATACCGAATGGTCGTCCACCGCCCATTGTAAATTGGTTGGCAATTGCGCCACCGTTTTCCAAGTGTCGTAACCGCCGTATCCTAAGTCGGCGGCTCCACCTTTTCCATTGCCCGATGTTCCGCTATTCGTTCGCATACGGTAGCCGCAAAAGGCAATGTCCCAGTCGGTACGCTCCCGCTGTTCGCCCTCTTTAATGTCGCCATTGGGCTTGTCAAGGTTGAATATTTTTCCTGTGCGCAAATTGATGTACAGCCAATCATTGGTAACGCCGGTGGTGTATCCCGTAACTCTTGGCAGGGTTTTGCCCGTAAACTCCTCCGCATCGTAACTCACGCACGAGGACAATGCTGTCGTTAAAGCGAAAAGTATGAATATGTATTTTCTCATTTCTTTCTTTTTAATGATTTTACGATGTCATCAACAAGAAACTCCACTTGCACATATCCCTTTGCACCGCTGGTGGCAGGAACATTGAACATAGTGATGCCCGATCCCAAGGTGTGGGGCACATAGTTGAAGATGTTATCTACTCCGAGCGTAACTTTCACTTTGTTATAGAATGTCTGCACCACTGCCAAGTTACAGAGTGCATAGGTAGGCAGCGTACAGCGGAAATAGGCATCGTAGCTCTTATGATGTTCTTCCACCCACACACGATCTTGCACATCAAAGTTTTTCTCGCCCATGAGCGATGCACTGAAGATGGTTTTCAAGCGGTAGTTAGGCTTGTTATATACATAGTCGATGCTTGCCGTGGCAGCGTGTGGCGATGTGGTGTTCACCTGTATGCCGTTTTGCTTGCTTACGTTTACATAGCTGTATGTTCCATTCAGGGTAAACCGGTCGAGGAAGTGCCATTTCAGGATAGCCTCAATGCCCAGCATACGCTGACTGCTGAGGTTGGTGTATTCAAAGTTATACTGCATATCATAGATGTGCCATACTCCCTCAATCTTCTTTCTGAAAAAGTTTCCATAGGTGTTTACGTTGATGAAGAATCCGTTATGACTATACTCGGCACCCAGCGAAAAGTAATGATTCTTCTCGGGCTTCAAGTCTTCGCTACCCCTGATTTGAAACATCCCTAAATGGTCCCAATTGAAAAAAAGCTCCTTGATGCTCGGTGCCCGGTAACCCATGGAGTAGTTGGCACGTATCGCCCAGTGGTCATCGGGAGAGTATTTTACCGCAATTTTGGGCATCCACATAAATCCGAAAGCTTTTGAAAAGTTGGTTCGCACACCTGTGGAGAGCATCCAATGGGCATTTGCCGTCCATTCGTCTTGTACGAAGTACTCCGTCTCGTGCAGGGCGCGCGTGGTCATTTTCCGATTCACGAATCGGTCGCTGGTAAGCTCGTCCGAGGTATGCTCCACGCCCAGTATCATACTGTGTCCGCTGAAATAGTTACTGGTCAGCGTGAGGCGTGGCTCGAATATCTTGCTCTTATAAACCTTTTTGCGTTCATCGATACGCTCGTGCCGTTTGAAGCGGTCGTAGAAATCATTGTGAATGCTCAGGTTTACGCTAAACCAGTCTTTTACATTGTATTTCGCCTTAACGCCTGCCATGAAGTCGCGACTCTGCGAGAAGGTCATGTCTTGTATCAAGTCGTATGAGTTCATGAAGAACATCGAACCATACACCTGTACCGACAGGTTTCTGTTGGGCTCGTAATAGAACTTCTGCGCTGCTGAGATATGCTCCGTTCCCTCAATGCCCATTGGCGAACGTGCCGCCACACTGGTGAGCGTGATGTCATGAGGCAGAAAGGGGTTTGCCTCCTTTGTGTAAGTCTTGCTGTCGTTCTCCGCCTGATACATATAAAAGGCATCGCTCTCGCTATACCATACGTCGGTTTGTGAGGTGAAAGCCTTGTGCTTCACTCCAGCAGAGAGCCACGCCTGCAAGTTAGGACGGTCGCTGTTCTTCTCAAACATATATAGAAAATCTTTTGGAGACGGTGTCTTGTAGTTGCGCTCGTTCATCTGTGCCCAGCGCATACCTGCCTGAATATCCAATGGTTTGGTCGCTTTTTTAGAAATAAGATTGATGACCGCACCCGAAGCACGACTACCATACAGAGTACTGCTGGCACCCTTTACAATCTCCACACGGTCGATGGCGTGCAGGTTAAAGCGTTCGTAGTCGAGGTTGCCTGCCATATCGCCCGTCATTCGTTCACCGTCTTGCAGAAAGAGAACGTGGCGCGCATCCAGTCCCTGCATTGAGATTTCGTTGCCGAAACCCACTTTCTGAATGTTGAGTCCTGGTGTCTCTTGTTGCAGGGCATGTTGTAGGTCGCTGTACCCTGCATCAACGAGTGCCTTTCCGCCCAATACCTGTGTGGTGACGGGCGACAGTTTCACGGGGCGCTCTGTTCGTGAACCTGTTACAACGACATCGTTCAGGTGCAGCACGTCTTCGCGCATAACAATCTTTATGTTGTTTTCCTGTGACGGCACACTTCCTTTTACGGGGACGAAGCCCGTTGCATGGACATTATAGTATAGTTCCTTTCCCTTTTCTATACTTAATATCACCTTGCCATCAATGTCGGTAATGGTATTCTTAACATCCAACATCTCTTTGCTCGTGGCATATTGCACAGTAGCCCCTACCAAAGGTTGCTGCGTATCTTTTTCAAGTATGGTTATCCTTACCCTGCGCTGTGCCTGTGCGCTTATCGCCAAAAGCAGGCAAAGGAGTAAGAATAAGAATCCTTTCTTCTGCATCGTTTCTTTTTATTTTTGAAAAAGGAAGTGAAAGCACTCACAGCCCCTCACTTCCTTTATTGCCATATTTGTAACGTATTACAATCCGTGTTACTTCTTATAGGCTGCCAATTCCTTCTCGTATTGGGCAAACTCGGCTTCGTAATTGTTGATACGGTTCTTGTCGATAGTCTGCAAGAAACACTCGGAACGCACGTTCATCATGTTATAGTCTACAATGAATTCTATTTCATGAGTTTTCACATTCAGATAGCCTTCTACACCTGCGCCACTTCCTTGCTGTACTCCAGAATCATCTTTAGGATTTCCCGTAACGCTACCGTCCTTACCCTTAAACTTTATCCAGCCATCCCCTTTATATGTGTCTTTTTCCCAAGAGTTGAGTTGCATAAACTTACATTTGCATGAGAAATACACAATCAATGGCATCTTGCCTACGGTAAAGCCATCGAGCCTCAGACGAAGACTGTCCTTCTCCCAACTGAAATTAAATTTAGTAGGACATCCTTGGGGCAGGAGGGTCTTATCGACCGTGTTCATTGTCGCTTTTGTGGAAAGGACAATATCTCCTGACAAAATATCTTTTGCCTCTTTTAGGTATTCCAGAGCGGGGGCTTTTTGTTCCAAATTGTCATCACTGTTACAGGAAGATAAACCCAATGAGAACACTGCCAAGAGGCAAAGGATACACTTTACTGTTATGAAATGTTTCATCTTTTTTATGTCTTGTTAATTTAGTGATGACCATTGAACTCCATCTATGAATAACCCACCACTGGACAAGACCTTGAGATACTTCTTGATAAAGTCTTTTGTTTCCTGTCTGTCAAACACGTCTTGCGTACACGCAAAAGAGGTTTTTTTCTCGTAGGTATGAAATTCCGTCAATTCTGGATAGGTAACACGACAATTCGCAGATAAACCGCCAAGTTCCAAATCAGATATCATCTTAAATTTGGACAAATCTACCTGCTCTAGACTCTTCATATTCGAAAATGTTATTATATAAGATCGCAACCCGCTTTTTTCTGGTAAAGCTATCTTTTTCAAATCTGGGCAGTCTACAAAAACAAGTGAGGAACCATCGGGACCATTCTGTTCCAGCTCAATCGCTCTCTGACCAAACAGGGTACTATGACTTAAATCTATTTCGCTAATACCGCTAACCTTTACCCATTGGAAACCTGTCATGTTTGTAGCATCCTCAAAATTGATGCCTTCAGAGGCATCCACGTCTGTCAATGACAAGGTCCTGAGACCGCTACAGGGTCTCAGATACGGGAGTTTCGCTTTGTTTGTCAGGTTTACAGTAAGAAGTTTGCCATCCCAATAAGGATTGTTCACAATATATTGTACCCCTTCCAGTGTTTCAGCAGTGGCAACTCCATTCCACTTATTAAATACACACTTATTCGACCTATCTTTATTGCTTAACCGCTTGCTGATGTCAATATGAATACCGTCTTCATCAAAGATGCTGGAAAAGTATTTTTTGAAATTAGCCCTTATATTCTCATCAGGTATCTCGCGAATGGTATTGTATTTCTGCAAGTCGCCTTTTGCTGTTTCCATCTTCACGTCTATACTGCCAGACTCAATCTCAGCCTTCTTCTCTCGATAGAAACGCACAAGGTCTTTGATATTAAACTTTGCCGTCTGTGGCAAGTACAATTTCGTGATTTTGTGCAGCTGTGTTACGGTTTCATCACCATTCTCTTCCGTTTTTACATTCACCAGTCCTTCAAAGTCATAAATGTCGTTGCCTGTCAAATCTACACCAGTAATTTGTGCTGGCAGCTGGGCGAAGTCGAAAACAGGTCCATACCCGTTATTGGAGAGTTTTACGTCTTTCAGGTTGGGCAGAATGTCAAGTCCGCTGAGATCTTTGAGTTTGGTTCCGCTTAAATCCAATGCGGTGGTTTTCTCCGCCAAGTCGTTGAGTTCCAACTTGCCGTCTTTGTCAAACTGATAGCCTTTCTGCTTCAGTATGTTCATCAACTCCGTGTTCTTTAGGGCGTTCGCGCTGTACTTAACTACATCGTCGTCACTGCTACATGAGGCAAGTCCCATCACAAGGAATACCAACACTGGTAATGTTAAATTCTTTACTATTTTCATTTTCGATAATAAATTAATTGTTTTGAGTTGCAAAGGTAGGCGTCTTGTTTGGATTTCACAATACCTATTTTTTATGATTTTATTTTTGTTTTTGCAATCCTTATTTATTAGGATTTTGCTGTTTGTGAGAATTTTTATCTGTTTTACTTTTGGTAAGGCTCAAACGGTATCGCAGCGATACGAGGGCATAACTATGTATCTGCGGTCGGAAACTCTCGTGATAACCATATTCTGTAACAATAGGGTAAGGTCTGTCTAATTTGATAATCGAACTTGTCATCATATTATATATTATATATTTTGTATTCTTTATTCTTTGCTTACTTCTCTTCTGTTTCCACAGTTTTTTTGATATTCGTATAATGGACTCCTGAAGGATTACCTCTAAAATACCAGCGTTGCAACCTGTTATCACACGAAATCACAAAAAAGTCAACTAAAAAATTGGTAGTAACACAAAAAACTACTACCTTTGCATCCGCTTAATTGTCCTATGGTGTAATGGTAGCACAACAGGTTTTGGTTCTGTTTGTGGTGGTTCGAATCCGCCTAGGACAACAGAAAA
>NZ_JRPT01000059.1:0-11019 GCF_000762865.1 Prevotella sp. S7 MS 2
TGGCCTTACGATATACTTAGAATAATCTCAAGTTTTCGCAAAAAAAGTTTGCTGGAACAAAAAAAAGAATTACCTTTGCAAACGTCTTTACAAGCCATGCCCAGATGGCGGAATCGGTAGACGCGCTGGTCTCAAACACCAGTGGAGCAATCCATCCCGGTTCGATCCCGGGTCTGGGTACCACAAATCCCTTGTAAATTATTGATTTACAAGGGATTTTTCTTTCTTAAAGCGTACTAAAAGTGTACTTTGTAACAAAACAATGAGAAAGGTGTACTGTTGTAATTTTTCAGCTCTTAGTTTTATATTTAATTAACGACAGCTCTTCCCTTTTATTTTGTTTCCTTCCCTTCTTTGGCTTTTGGTACTTATTACGCATATATTCGATATTACGCATAATAGAAGTCGCACTAATACCAACAGCAGAAGCAAGTTCCATCTTGGTTATATAGGGATTTTCTGTCATTAGCTGCAAAATGGTAATACGATTTTGCGTTAATTTATCACCATTTCTAATGCTTTAGCCACTGCTTTTTCTACTATCATCTCTCGCTTATCAGTAACCTTAGTTTGTTTTTCAGTAACCCTATCAGATACCTTTGCCGGCTCATCGCTCGGGTCTTGTGGCACGAGTTTGCCATGGATAGCGAGGTCGAGGATTTTGCCCTTGGCTTGTTTGATTGATGTTTCCAAATTTTCCTTGCCCTGCTCAATTGCATCAATCAAAGCAAACCATCGCTCAATCTCTTTAATTATTCGGAGTTGCTCTGCGAGAGGGGGTAAAGGTATTACTGTTTTCTTTATATCTACTAAGTGTAAATTGGGTAATCCTATACCTGTTAAATGGCTGTTAAATTGTTCTTTACAGAAATCACTATTTATAACTTGATGTAAGTATTGTGGGCATACATTTTTGCTTGGGCGTATGACTGCTAGTGTTACATAAATATCAAAGACTCGTGAATCTTCTACAATTGCAGCAACTCCAGTTGTTCCATTTTTCGCTAATAAAATATCATCTTTTTGAGGAGCTACTCGTTTGTATAATACCTCATGTAGTTCTCTTGTTATATATTTTATGTTGCTCCAATTTATTTTTTGACTTGTAACATCTTTTGATGAAATAAAAGGAACGCCTTGCTCTTTATCTGTATAAGTAGGCGTCTGGTGAGTACCATCAGTTATTGGAATAATACAAAGTTCAGGCAATGTTGTCCACACCCACCCCCGTGGCACCTCAAACGGCACATCCTGCTCATAATGGTGCGTATCGGAAGTTTTCACGGTCTTTCGACTGCGCTTTATCTTTCCTTCTGAGATTAAGCGTTCTTTTTCAGCACGGATGCGCTCAAGAAGAACTGATGCTGGCTCATCATTAGGGTCTTGAGGTACAAGCTTGCCGTGAATGGCAAGGTCTAATATCTTTTGTCTTAATTTCTTTGTGTCCATTATCTACCAAATTAATCATTTGCATTGTGTTTCTCTTCCAAGAATAGGTTGCAATATTCATTGAGCTGCTCTTGCATACGCTCTTGCGGAATAAGAATACGTTTGTATTCTGTTATCAAAGTTGGACTCATACTACGGCTCATCGCGTATTCTACCACCATTTTATCTGCATCAGGACATAACAGAATGCCAATAGAAGGGTTTTCGTTGCTACGCTTTACATCACGATCAAGGGCTTCGAGATAAAATTCCAACTGTCCGAGATCACAAGGATGAAACTTTGTCTTTTTTAGTTCTACCGCAACAAGTGCTTGTAACCCACGATGGAAGAACAATAAGTCTGCTTTGAAAGTTGATGCGCCCACATTGAGATTATACTCTTGATCCATAAAGATAAAATCTTTACCCAACTCAAGGATAAATTGCTTCATGTGTTCTATCAGCCCTTTCTTAAGTTTTGTTTCACTATGTTTTTGAGGTAATCCGAGGAAATCAACAAACAAAGTGTCCTTAAATACAACAGGAGCATTAGGATAAGTTTGCAATAAGCCTTTCGATATATTCTTTTTATCGCCTAACAATGTTGCGTAGGTCTGGTTGGTAATGCTACGCTGAAGCTCTCTTTTTACCAAATGCTCTTTGTGAGCATACAGAATATAGAACAACCGTTCTTCACTGCTTTTACAACGACACAATATCTCTATATGATTCGTTAAAGTGGTAAGAGTGAGGAGTTTGGGAAATTGTCCAATTCTTGGCTGGACAATTTGCATAGGAAAAACAGTTGTACCTTGGTTTGTCTGTGCTAGGGAGGGATTATTAATTTGTGCAGTTTTTGGCTGGACAAATTCTTTAGATAAGTATTGTGATGCCGTGGATAAAAATCTTTCAGAGGAGTATTCCTCGTAGAATAGTACCATATTGTATATGCTACTTCTGCTATACCCTTTCAGCTTTGGTTGTTTGGTACGGATATATTCAGAAAGTTGAATAACAACTTTGCTACCCCATTCTTCCGATTTTAATTTATGGGAAACATAACCTCCCACATTCCAAGCCATAAGCAGCGTTTCTTCGTTCACCGCTCTTGAAGCACGGCTCTGATGCTGCAAAATGATGTTGATTACCTCATCAAATTGCTGCTCTTGACTTAATATAATGCTGCTATCCATTCCGTTTACTCTTTAATTCCCCTCATTAACTTCTGCAATTCAGCTACTGCCTTACTGATGTTGCTGGCTTGAGTTGTGATATTTGTCATTAATTCATCTAACGTAAATTGTTCTTCCTCTCCACCAGCCTTAATCCACGTAATATCAAGACTTGTTTTGTCGCGAGCCATAATGTCCTCCACCGTATATTTGCGCCATCTACCATCACGAGCAGTATCTTCGTTATAGGTTTCGGCACGAGGATTAGCATTGTAGCAGACTACAAAATCATCAAGATGATGACGTTGCAACTTATTTGTTGCCAATGTGTGCTTCACATCTGTGCGATAATCATAGAACCAAATATCCTTTGTTGGTTGCCCTTTTGTGAAAAACAACACATTAGCTTTAACTCCTTGTGCATAGAAAATACCAGTGGGCAAGCGTAAGATGGTGTGCAAATTGAAGTCGCTCAATAGTTTCTTGCGGATTGTTTCGCCTGCACCACCTTCAAACAGCACATTGTCAGGAAGTACCACTGCAGCACGCCCACCTGTTTTCAGCATCAACATCATGTGTTGCAAGAAATTGAGCTGATTGTTTTTAGTCTCTACATAGAAATCGGGACGATTGATGTCCACCGAACCAGCGGGACGAGTTCCAAAAGGAGGATTGGCAAGAATTACATCTACCAAAGTTTCAGGCTCTTTTTCTAAACTATCTTCGCACGCAATAGGGCTACGGTCTGTCCCAATGCCATGCAAATATAAGTTCATCGAAGCCAAAGTTACAACTAATGGAGTGTTATCAATGCCATGAAGTGCCTTATTATTTAAGAATTCACGTTTGTCCTTATCTTGTGATTGCTGTTTCATACTATCGTATGCAGCCAACAAGAAACCTCCTGTGCCACATGCCGGATCGCAAACGGTTTCGCCAATCTTGGGTTTGATACAATCTACCATTGCCTGGATAAGAGGACGAGGCGTAAAATACTGCCCTGCACCACTTTTCTTATCTTGACCATTCTTCTCCAAGATTCCTTCATAGATAGCACCTTTTACATCGCCATCCATAACAAGCCACTGCTCTTCGTCTATCATTGAAATCACTTTCTTCAGATAAACAGGCTTATCAATCTTATTTTGTGCCTTAGTAAAGATTGTACCTATCAGATTGTCTTGCTCGCTAAGAATTTTCAGTGTCTTCTCATATTGCTCTATCAAGTCTAAACCATCAAGTTCTATCAGATTACGCCAACGATAGCCTTCAGGAATAGAAGATATTTCCTCAAACAATTCCTCATTCTCCGCATCCATTTTGAGAAAGAGAAGATAGGTAAGTTGAGTAACATAGTCGGTGTAGCCAATACCCTGTCCTGATAGTGTGGTCGCTAAATTCCAAACCTTTTTGGTAAGTGTTTGCTCTGTTGATATATTTGTTGCCATTTGTTAAGCTATTTTTCTGTAAATGATAAATTGTGATAATGAAGCCAAAGCTTCGTTTGCTATATTTTTCCCACCAAAGGCACGGATAAGTTGCGCCGCTTGTGTCTTATCATTGTCTTTAATCTCTGTAATTGTGCAATACCCATTCGATGCAATATAGCTAAATACTTGTTGCATCACTCCAATCTGTTCTTCTGTAAGAGGTCGTTGGTTTTGTCCACACCACAGATTAAAACGTTGGTTGGCAGATGGATACAAGCTTTCGAGCCTTTCTATCTGGTGAAAAGCATAACGCACTAACTGGATAATGTTTGTAAGAGCTTCTTTTTCCTCTTTTGTAGAACTATGTTTTACCATTTGGGGATTAATGATAGCGTAGGAGTTCCATAGCAATGAAGTATTGAACTTATTACTTGCAAACTTCAATTTATTCTCCAAATCTTTTAGTATTTCATAGGTAAGAGGTTCGCCTTGATTATTGTAGATGATGCGCAAAGCTTCTATTTCATCTTTATGTTCCTCACAATAGGCTTCAAAAGCCGAAGTGGTGGTTTGGGCTTCTTCTTGTGAGAATCCCTTTGATATTAGCGTGTCCTCGCCCGGCATCAAGGTCTCAATAAAACCTGCATTGAGTATCAACAGGAATTCTCTTGCTTCCGGGTGATTTGCAATATTACGCACTAAGGCTTTGCGCTCTAAGTTTGGCGCATTGACATCAATATACTCGGGAAGCAAGTCGTTTTCAAATGCTGCAAAGATGTCAGATGCAATATCCATCATGCTTTGATGAGCCAAACCAAGAAATTTTTCACGGTCTGTTTCTTCACATTTATGACTGATACGAGATAAGCGACTTGCTAATAATCTCAAATTGTTATCATTTACATTACCATGCGTTATTTTCTCCAAAAGTTCTTTCAAGGACATTAGTTTGGAGGTTGCTCCCTCAGATGGTGAAGTTATAACTTTCTCGTGTTCGGTAACTCCAATAGCATCCACCAAGAAGAAGCAATCCTTACTGTAAGCGTTGGGCGTTACATTTCGTAGTTGCTCATCGCCTATGGTACGTACGCCTCGTCCTTTCATCTGAATATATAACGGTTCTGATGCCACATCACGCATAAACATTACCACTTCAAGGGGTTTAATGTCAGTACCTGTTGCCACCAATGTGCAAGTTACGGCGATACGAAAATCTTTATCATTACGGAACTGTCGTATCAGCTCATTGCTATCACCTGCCGAATAAGTTATCTTTTGTACGAAACGATTATCATCGTGTCCAAATACCTCTTTTGCTATTTGCACGATATTAGTTGCATGATTTTCATTGAGTGCAAATATAAGTGTCTTGGGCAGATAATCCATATTGGGTTCTCGCTGCGGTTCAGTAAATATTTCAGTATATACCGCATCACGATAGGTTTCCAATATCAGCTTAATCTGTGCAGGGTTGATGATACTACGGTTAAGTTCCTCACGAGTATAATTTTTTGTTTCTTGGTTGTTAATAGTCTGAACTTGCCCCGTATAGCATGTTTCTCTTTTTACTTTATCGCCTTCGAGAATAGCACCGCCATTCTCTGTTGCTTGCGTTTTGATACGATAAACACGACAATCGACATTTACGCCATCAACGATAGACTTCTCCAGCGTATAGTTTACGATGATATTGCCATTGAAGAAAGCCTTCGTCTCAGGAACAGGTGTTGCTGTTAATCCTATCAACTTTGCTTTTGAGAAATAATTTAGGACTTTCTGCCAATTACCATAAATAGAACGGTGGCACTCATCAATAATTATCATATCAAAGAAATCTGAAGGAAGATTAGGATTCTCTGGGAGTATTATTTCTTTATCTTCTATTTCTTCATCGTCCTCATCATTATCGGTAATTTCGTCACCCTTTAACAATGAAAAAAGTCGTTGTATAGTGGATATTACCACATTGCTATCCGTTGGTACAATTGAAGACTTCAAGCGATTAACCGTAAAAATAGTATTGAATGGATCGCCATTCTCTGTTAAACGGAATGTACCAAATTCGGTTTCAGCCTGCTTGCCCAAATTATTCCTATCCACCAAAAACAAGATGCGCTTCATTGGCGTGAAAGCTAACATGCGATAGGCAGCCAAACAAGCAGTATAAGTCTTCCCCGCACCTGTTGCTAAAACCATCAAAGCACGATTTTCACCATTACGAAACGATTGCTCTAATTGAGTGATTGCCTCATATTGACACGCGCGCAATCCTTTAGGGCTCAATGTGGGCAAGCCAACATAATCATCTTCCAAGCCTAATAACTTTTTAACTTCTTTGGGAGTATGAATTTTCTTACAATACTCAAATTCAGAATTACTCTTTCGAGTATCATAAAACATCAGGTCTCTACTATTAGCAACATAGGCAAGGGGTAAAGGTGTATTAGGAAACCATGCTTGACACCACTTAGGACAACTACGGGTATATAAGCGAGCTTGTTCTTGCACAATATCAGAATTTATATCTGTTTCAATGCGCTTAGCTTCCAATACTCCTACTGCTTTGCCGTTAAGAAACAATAAATAATCGGCTTCCCTATTGCCAACCATCAATCCTTCCCTGATAGCCACAGCCGTCATATTTGGAGCATACTTATCTCTATCAACGACTTTCCAGCCTGCTTCTTCAAACATTCTGTCAATGATAACTCGTGCCTTTTCTTCTGGGTTCATATTTTCTACGGTTCTTATAAATACATATTATCGGAAGTTATAGAAATGATTTTTGCAAATGCAACGGTGGTAATAGCCAATGCTTTAGGATCAATTTGAATGCTTTTGCAATCAAAAGTCTGGTCTTCCTTGCGGGTTGTTATTTCTTGTATTGTCATACTGTCCGATTATAAGATGCTTAAAAATATCTTGATAGATTAAGTGAAACAAAAAAGAAAGCTTTAATAAAATTTTATCACTGCGACTTCAAAGATAATCTATAATTCAGAATTATTTAATTCCATGGCTTTAAATTTTTGTAGTTCCTTCTTGTCTTGCATTATATTTAACAAGATAGCATCCCTATCTATCTTTGTTTTTCTACACATATCTTTTCTAATTAACACCATAACATCCAAAAAGCTATCCAGTTGCTTATAGGTACTTGCCTCCGTAAAAGAACTTAAATAATTGTTCAAAGCGAAAACTACGTCATCTGTCCCATACATAATTAACTCTTTCTTTGCATCAAGAAGCTTATTACGCATATCTTTGTTGCTAACATTCCTATTATCCTTCGTGTTTTTAAACATTTCATAGAAGAAATCATAAAGTTTCGCATAGGCAGAGTATCTTTTTTCAGACAGTTGCCCTTCCATAATTTTTATTCTCTCAGTTTTACGATGAAGCAAAGCACCTCAGTAAGCGCACATTAAAGTAACCACTATACTTATAAGCCCTAATATTACATTCATATCCATTTCGATATCTTTGTTTTATTCTAATTGTTTTCTATACACCGAATTCAAAGTGTTTCCATCTTTATCTTTCCAAACAAGCCAACCATTATTACTACTTCCTATACAGAAATCGGCAGCAGTGCTTGGACTATTAAAAGTTGTATCTGAACTCAATTCTAATTTCCCATTAGAAGAGTGCGTATATTCGCTCAACATCTTTTCACGCTTATTTTTCCATTTAAAAGACGGAGAAGAAGAACTCACTATAGTACTTCCTTTCAACACTGTGAAACCTTTACTATGATAAAACCCTTTTGCGTTACAGCCACGCCCTTTGGTAAAGAAAAGATGTTCCTCTTTAGGCTGCGCAATATCAAAAATATTGCAACCTATGAACGAAGTCAGGAACTTCACGTCCTCGAAAAACTCATCCATATCGTCCTTTCTATATTCTGGAAGATTAGGAGCTTTAGGTGTCTGCTTGTTTTCATTTAGCACAAAAGAGTTTGAAACCTTCGCCTCCACTATCGCTTTATGCTCCAAGTATTGCACATCAGCTTTAGTCATTGCTGCATCTTTAGAAATAAACAACAAGGCTTTTTGCCAAAACGCCTTCTTGCTATCGTGGTCTCTCACCCGTTCACGAAAGTTCTCTGTCTCCCCAATATATGCTTTTGGTTTCGTCTCTTCGTCTTCACCCAATAGAATGTAAAAAGCCGGCGTCTGCAATTCTGTCCGTTCATTCAAGATTGAAAGATTTGAACGTGGAATTACATACATCTGACAAATTTTATTGCTGATAAACACATATTGTGTTCCTTTTGGATCAGCATCTATCAAATATGTTGTTACCGTTTTTCCCATACTTACCTTTTTATTCTTTAAAATACTCTTATCCTTACACCCTTTTATGAGAAGTAGATAATAATTTTACCACCCTATCATTATACCTTATTCTGTCCACAACAAATCATCAACTCTCACTCCCAATATCTTTGCCAACTGAATGAACATTTCTACATTGGGTTGGGCAACATTCGTTACCCATTTTGATATAACTGTAGGATCTTTATCCAAGATTTCTGCCAGTTGTTTATTGGTCATTCCTTTTTCGGCGAGAACCACTTTTAGACGGTTTATTTTCTTGCGTTCCATACTTATGCAACTTGATTACGCCATAAAATTACTCATTATTTCTTAGGATGTATGTATTTTGAGCAAAAAGATGGTCGCATCTAATCAAAAAAATGTTTTTCAATTCATCTTTCTTATTACAACTTCAATTCTGGCAAACTATTGATAGCTTCCGATTTCAACTTATCCACAGCACGAGTATATTTCTCGGTATGCTTCAATCCGCTATGCCCCAAAAGACTTGCAACGGTCTTGATATTGGCACCATTATTCAGGATGTTCACGGCAAAGGAGTGGCGGGCACAATGCCAGCTGATGTGCTTATTGATTCCTGCACGCTTTACCCATCGCTTCACCGACTTACTGTAATTTTCATAGGAAGGGAGATTGAAAAGAGAAGTATTCAAATCATCCGGTGCTTCACCAAGCCAATATGAGCAAACCATCATTCAAAGGGATAACGACCCCATTATTGGCAGAATGTCCTTTGGTCTTATTCTGCTCAAACTTCAAAAGGTGGTTGGTGTAGTCGATATTTTTATAGGTTAGGTCTTTCAGCATCAATTCATGGCGAATCTAGGGAATAAAATTCATGTTTTAACACTCGATATACGATAATTCAATGAGAATGTAATAACTTTGAGGGTGTTTTATGATAATCTAATTATTAACCTGCTGTTTTTACATATTATACAACTTATGGCTGCTATTATCGCTATTATTCCGATTGTACTGCTCTTCGTCTTGATGTTGGGATTGAAGATGGCAGGGCACCAAAGTGCATTTATTACTCTCCTTGTTACCATTGCGTTAGCTCTTTGGGTAGCCCCCACTATGGGGTTCGCACCGCAAAATTTCACGACAATGGGCGTGGGGTGGGCTGTTGTCGAGGGTATTCTCAAAGCCGTATTCCCCATCCTGATCATCATCTTAATGGCTATATTCAGCTATAACGTGCTAGTGGAAAGCAAGGAGATAGAGGTCATCAAGAATCAATTCACATCGTTCTCCGACGACGACGGCGTCACGGTGCTCATGCTGGTATGGGGATTTGGCGGACTCTTGGAAGGTATGGCCGGCTTCGGAACGGCCGTAGCTATTCCGGCAGCTATTCTTATCTCACTCGGCTATAAGCCTATTTTCTCGGCTTTGGTGGCATTGATAGCCAATACAGTACCCACCGGTTTTGGTGCCGTAGGTGTGCCTGTCATCACCCTTTGCAACGAGGTGGCGCCGGGCGGAGCGGCAGCTCCCGAACTCATACGCGAGGTTGCGACCTACTGTGTGGTACAGCTCTCCCCCCTCTTCATTATTCTTCCGTTTATCATCCTCACCCTTACCAATCGCAGCCACAGCGCTATTGTACGCAACCTGCTGCTCTCGTTGTGGGTAGGTGGGGTATCATTACTCACGCAGTATGTCGTTTCCATGTTCCTAGGAGCCGAGACTCCAGCCATCATAGGCAGTGTGGCAGCCATCATAGCTCTTATCATTTATTCTAAACTATTTGCTCCGAAGAAGGATAAGAGCACAGTAAAACATTACACGCTCGCCCAAACATTCCGCGCATGGAGCGTCTATCTCTTCATCCTCTTGTTTATCTTACTCTCCGGGCCATTGTTCCCTGCCATCAACGGCTTCTTGAAATCGCATTTGGTAAGCCACGTAGCCCTGCCCATCTATACGGCAGGAACTACATTCAATTTCGGTTGGATTAGCAATGCCGGCCTTATGTTATTGCTCGGTACGGTGATTGGCGGACTCATCCAAGGTTTGTCGCCTCGCCAACTCCTTGTGATTTTGGCCAAAACAACAGTCAACTTGCGCAAGACCGTTATCACGATTATCAGTTTGGTATCTATCGCTTCGGTGATGAACTACGCGGGTATGATAGTTGTCATCGCCTCGGCTTTGGCAGCAGTCACAGGACAATTATACCCACTCTTTGCTCCGCTCATCGGTGCTATCGGCACATTCGTCACGGGTAGCGATACTTCTTCCAACATCCTTTTTGCCAAATTACAGGCCAACGTAGCCCATCAATTGGATTACAGTGATCCTAATTGGCTCGTTGCAGCCAATACCACGGGTGCCACAGGCGGTAAGATGATTTCGCCGCAGAGTATTGCCATTGCCACAGCGGCATGTAATATGCAAGGTCGCGATGGCGAGATTCTGCGTGCAGCATTGCCTTATGCCATCGGATACATCGTCATTGGCGGACTCATGGTACTATTGGCTGTATAATATAACATCCATAACGCTATTCACTTCAAAACTCATAGGCTTGCTGCAGGGGTGAGGCAACATTGCTGCCTAGCCGCTGCAGCATTACTGAATGGGCTAGACAGCATCGCTGGGGAAGCTTGGCAGCAACCTCATCTCAATCACCTACAGCCCCAT
>NZ_JRPT01000060.1:0-17192 GCF_000762865.1 Prevotella sp. S7 MS 2
AGGGAGAACAAAGAACTCATAAACTTAGCCCTCATGAACTAACAAATTCACTCAATAACTCATTAACTCTATATAATTTCCCTCCTTTTTGGGAGGGTTTGGGTTGGGGCTAACGATAGGGTAAATGGTACTCATACCATCTCTACACACAGAAATATAAGGCTTATTCTTGCTCATACCGAGCGATTGGCATTTACCCTATAATGCCAATTCATTTATAGGAATAGCTAAAAAACGGACTTGATGAGTTTCTCGGTAGCCGTCAGATTGGCTTCTACACGTTCCACAATGCTTTCGGGTGTGATGTCATGGAGACAAGCCCAGTCGCCACGCATGCAGGGTTTGTTGCCATAAATGCTACATGGACGACATGAAAGATTCACTTGCACGGTATTGTCGGCACACTGGTTCCACCCCATAAAGCCAGCGTAGGGATGTGTGGCACCCCAAATGCTCACCACAGGGCAAGCTACCAACGAGGCTAGATGCATATTGGCACTGTCCATACTCACCATGACGTCAAGCCGACTCATGATGATAAGTTCGTTGGACAAGCCTCCGGCAAGTGCCGAAGCATTAATACAATTGGTGTAACGCTCGACCCATTGGTCGAGTATTTGACGCTCGTTGCCCCCACCACCAAACAAGAAGATGCGACAAGAGGGATGCAAATGGATGAGTTGAACGATGACTTGTTCCATCAACTCCACGGGATATATCTTCCCCACGTGGGCAGCAAAGGGAGCAATACCTATCCACTGTTGGAACGGACGTTTCTCGCCAATGGTCGCAGGAAGCAGTCGGAGCGGTGCGCCTTCGGGCGGATAGATGGAACAAAAGTTTGGTTTAACGGGATAGCCCAATTGGGCTAGCACGTCGGCATAGTTTTGGAAAGAAGTAGGTTGCTGTACAAGTACCTTATTATCAGCATCGACAAGCCGGCGTTTACCGGCACGGTGCTTGTCGATATGAGCCACGCGATAATTGCCGATATTAAACCGCATGCGCAGGTACTTGGACCTAATAATGTCGTGAAAGTCGGCGATGGCCGTGAAATTCTTGGCAACAAGTCGGCGATAGAGTGCATTCAATCCCTTGACTCCATTGTATTCAGTCTTCAAGTCGGCTTCCATGAACCCGACGTTGGGTGCCAGTTGCTCAAAAAAAGCGCGAGCAAAAGGCTTACTGAGAACCGTGATTCTCAAATGAGGATATTGGGTGGCAAGGGCATATACCACCGGAACGGCCATAGCAACATCGCCCATGGCCGAGAAACGGATAATGAGCAAGTGTTCGTTTTTCACTTTTTGGCGTAGAGCACAGGATTGGTTGAAGGGTCGTTGTACATCTTCATTTGTCGGTAAACCTTCATGTATTTGCGACCGGCCTCGATGTCTTCCAACAATTGATCAATGGCTGTAGAAAGGTCTTTTTGCTGTTCGAGCAGCACTTGCAACTTATTTTGGCATGCTGCCTTGTGCTCATCTCCGGCATCGGTACGCTCCGTCTGCTCGCGCATGTGATAGATTTTCAGTGCAAGGATAGACAAACGGTCGACCGCCCAAGCCGGACTCTCGGTGTTGATGCGTGCATCGGGCAACACTTTCACGTCGGAATATTTCTGTCGGAAATACGAGTCAATCTGCTCTACCAAGTCGGTACGGTCTTGATTGCTGGTATCGATGCGACGCTTCAACGCCAATGCTTCGAGCGGATTGATGTGCGGATCTCGGATAATGTCTTCGAAATGCCATTGCACAGTGTCAATCCAGCATTTCAAATAAAGTCGGTTTTCAATGCTATCACGATGATAGGGATTGCTAATCGGCGTGTCGATACAGTCCTTGACATGATAGTCTTGGATAGCTTTGTTGAAAATCTCGTTGCAGAGTTGTGTGAATGTCATTCTTGTTCAGGTATGTGTTTAACTTCTTGCAAAAATAGAAATTTTATTTGAGAATACAAATGTTTGCCCGCTAGATTTGCGGGCAAACAGCCTTATTTCTCGTCTATATCGCTTTGATAGCGGGCAACATTCTCCAAGGTTACGGCTTTCCGATTGTGGTGGAAAGCCGGATAGGCATTGTTATGTAACACTCGATTGCCACGCATTGTGATGCCGTCGACCGATTTAGCGTACAACAATGGAGCATCGAAGGTATCGAACACGTTGTCCAGAATCTTGATACCACTGTGGAAGTATCGTTTCTGCTTGCTGAATTCTGGTATTTCCGGGTCGATGGAGATAACGCCTTCGGTGAATTGGAACATATTGGTGAGGGCATTGACAAAGACATTATGGCGAATGGTTACATCGCGACAAGCCCCCGATTCGTACCATCCGTTGCAGTCACCACAGAGTAATATGGCCGTTCCGGAGGTGTGGTCGAAGAAATTATCCTCGCAAACCACACGACGAGGTGTGGAGAACAGACAGCCGCGTGCACGGTTGTTACGCACTACATTGTGGTCGAATTGTACGGTAGGTGTCAGTGTCAAGTCTTCTACACCGATGCTGTTGCGCTCATCAATATCTGCTGCCAAGGGCTGAACGAATGTTATCTCATACTCTTTAACACCTTTGTCGATGGGTTTGTCAATTGCCTTAATCTTCTTTATGACATTGATTCCGGGGATATGTTCCATGGTTCGGGAGGCGATAAACTGCACCGTGTCGCCCACATAGCCCCATTTGTAACCATAAGCTTGGTCGTGCATGAAGCGGGCGCGGATAGTATGATCGTCCAATCGTTTCGTCATTTTGAGGTAAACACCATGGATATTAATGGCATCATCCATCATACTCTCGTACAAACCATGCCTGCTGACAATCTCGCCACTGCAATTAACAAAGTGGGAAGCATCGGCCTGTGTAGTGAAATAGCGGTGGGTACCGGGACGAAGGGAGACGTTGAATCCATCGAGCGATACATTATGGCACAACTGAGCCAGCACTCCCATACCTTCCATATAATATATGGTGATGTCTTCGAGCTTCGTATTCTTGCACTCATAGAGGAAGATGGCCGGTGCAGGACGTGTCCATGAACGCATGGCGAGTACGGTTCCGGGCTTCAAGCGGGCATCGTTCCATCCGCGAGCAAGAAATTTTCTATCGGGCAAAGCGCTTACTCCGGTCACACGGATGCCTATGTCGCTAGTGCGATAGACCATGTGATGAGTCTTGGGGTCGAACGCAATAGCCGAATTCAGGAGGTATTTCCATCCCTGCCCATTGGTATATAGTGTGTCGTGAGAAAGTGTATAATTCACTTCGGGTGACAGTTGATAAACGATTTCGTGGCTCACTGTGTCGTTGCTGACAATGGTTGCTTGGGCTATATGTGGGTTGGCGTGGTCTACACGGAAACCACGGAGCGTGCAGTTCTCTGCTCCCACAAGACTCAGGGGCAACATACGGCCATGGAAGATGAAATCGGAACCGCCACCATCGAAAGTCACATTGCGCAATCGCTCCATGCAGATGCCCACCGCACGAGGATTCAATTGGTCGTGATTGGAGACGTAGTACTCATGTAGCGTAGCCCCATCGGGATAGAAATGATAGCGTCCGCGCGGCACTTTTACAGTTATTTGATTGCCTTTAATAGCTGCTTTTTGCACTGCTTTCATGGCTCTACTGAAAGCTATGGAGGCGTTGATGGTAGTGTCGGAAGACAAGCCATAGTGCGCCAAATCAATTGTAATATTGGCTGCATGTGATATGATAGCAAACATACTAACGGCACATGACAGAATGAGTCTTTTCATTATAAATATAGATTTAGTTATACTTGCAAAATTAGTATATGTTTTTCATAAAACATATCAAACTGTCTGATAATAGGGAATTTACGCATTAAATAGCTATTTATATGCACAATCACTACTAGTGTGTGCAAGAATGAGCGCTTTTTTGAATAAAAAACTTGTCAGACTGAAAATAAATTCGTTTCTTTGCAGCCGATTTTATAATGAGAATTATTTATAAACAATTTAAATTTAGAGTATTATGTCAGAAATTGAAAGCAAAGTAAAGGCTATTATCGTAGACAAACTTGGTGTTGATGAGGCTGAAGTTAAGCCTGAAGCAAGCTTTACAAACGACCTCGGCGCAGATTCATTGGATACTGTAGAGCTGATTATGGAATTCGAGAAGGAATTTGGTATTTCAATTCCCGACGATAAAGCAGAAACCATCCAGACTGTTGGTGACGCTATCAACTACATCGAGCAGAACGCTAAATAATAACGTTTCGTAGTTGAGTGTTTATGGTTGGCGGAAGCTTTCCACATCTCTTAGTACCTTATTGTGTGCATAGAGACGGAAGCCGTCAACCATAAATATTTGCTATTGATTCAATAAATACTTTCTGAATAATGGAGTTAAAAAGAGTAGTAGTAACAGGTTTAGGCGCAGTAACGCCCGTTGGCAACACTCCGGAAGAAACTTGGAGCAACTTGTTGGCAGGTAAGAGTGGTGCCGCTCCTATTACATCATTCGACGCTTCTAAGTTCAAGACACAGTTTGCTTGCGAGGTTAAAGACCTCAACGTGAACGATTACATCGATCGTAAAGAAGCTCGCAAGCTCGATCGTTACACTCAATTGGCTATGATTAGCGCCATTCAGGGTGTAAAAGATGCAGGTTTGGACTTGGAAAACGAAGATAAAAACCGTATCGGTGTGGTATACGGTGTAGGTATCGGCGGTATTAAGACCTTCGAAGACGAGGTGACTTACTACGGTCAGAACATCGAAAACGGCCCTAAATTCAGTCCTTTCTTCATCCCAAAGATGATTGCCGACATCGCTTCAGGACAGATTTCAATCCACTTTGGATTCCATGGACCTAACTTTACCACGACATCTGCTTGTGCATCTTCAAGCAATGCACTCGCTGATGCGTTCAACTTGATTCGCTTGGGTAAAGCAAACGTTATTGTAAGTGGTGGCGCCGAGGCTGCTATCTGCGAATGTGGCGTAGGCGGATTCAACGCTATGCACGCACTTTCTACACGCAACGACGATCCCGAACACGCTTCTCGTCCATTCAGCGCAAGTCGCGATGGATTCATCATGGGCGAGGGTGCTGGCTGTTTGGTACTCGAAGAGTTGGAGCATGCAAAGGCTCGTGGTGCTAAAATCTATGCTGAGATGGTGGGCGAAGGTGCTAGCGCCGATGCTTATCACATCACAGCCAGCCACCCGGAAGGCCTTGGTGCTAAGCTCGTAATGATGAATGCGCTCGAAGATGCCCACTTGAATCCGGAAGATGTAGACTATATCAACGTGCACGGAACGTCTACTCCGGTAGGTGATATTTCTGAGGCTAAGGCCATCAAGGAAGCGTTTGGCGATGCAGCTTATAAGTTGAATATCAGTTCAACCAAGTCTATGACCGGTCACCTGTTGGGTGCTGCCGGTGCAGTAGAGGCTATGGTATGTGTATTGTCAGTTCAAAATGATATCATTCCTCCAACGATTAACCACGAAGAGGACGATAGAGACGAGAACATCGACTACAATATGAACTTCACATTCAACCAAGCTCAGAAGCGCACAGTGCGTGTAGCACTGAGCAACACCTTCGGTTTTGGCGGTCACAACTGTTGTGTAGTGTTCAAGAAATATGCTGAATAATCTTATTGATAGAATCAAGCTCCCTTTCCGAAAGGAAAAGGAGCTTTTTTCTTCCTTGCGCAATATCATAGGCTTTTACCCTCACAATATCAGTTATTATAAGCTTGCTTTGATGCACAAGAGTGTGATGCGACGCAACGCTAAGGGTAAACCCATCAACAACGAACGCCTAGAATTCCTCGGAGATGCTATCCTTGACGCTATCGTTGGAGACATTGTCTATCAGCATTTCCCCGGAAAACGTGAGGGATTCCTCACCAACACGCGTTCCAAACTCGTACAACGCGACACGCTAAATAAGCTCGCTCAGTCGTTAGGACTAAGCAAACTCATCCTTTCTAGCGGACGCAGTTCTTCTCACAACAGCTATATGGGAGGAAATGCTTTCGAAGCTCTCGTCGGTGCTATCTATCTTGACCGCGGTTACGATGCCTGTATGGCATTCATGAAGAACCGCATTTTGTCCGAGATGATCAACATTGACAAGGTAGCCTACAAAGAGGTGAACTTTAAGAGCAAGCTCATTGAGTGGAGTCAGAAGAATCGAGTGCAACTCGACTTCAAGATGCTCAATCAGAAGAAAGACGACAATGGTAGTCCTACTTTCAGCTACGAGGTGCTTTTGGAAGGTATACAAGGATGTTCGGGCAATGGCTATAGCAAGAAAGAAAGCCAGCAACTGGCCAGCAAGCTCACCTTGGAGAAGTTGCGTCGTGAACCTCAGTTCATCGACGAAGTATTTGCTGCGAAGACCAATCGTACCAAGATGGAGGAAGAACCTGTAGAGAACGTGCCGACCACAGAGGCTAAAGATGACTTCATCATCACTAAAGATATTGACGAAAAAGCATCGGTAGAGAAGCACGAGAACACGTTCCGCGAGGAAGTATTCGACGATAAACCACGTCGAAACAAGCGTCGTCCGCCCATGTATCGCTCAGACAACGAAGTAAAATCGGTTGAGAAAGAAACAACGGATACCGATGAATTCGACCTGAGTGACATCAGTGCTGGTCCGCAAAGCAAAGAAGACATTATCAAAGCTGCCGAAGAGGCCGCTTTCAATGAAATACAGTAAATACGAACTCGTATCTATATATAAAAACGCGACAAGCCTTTTAGTGCTCGTCGCGTTTTTATTCTTTATTACAGCCTATCATCTTTTATCTCCTACCTCATATTCCCCCAAGGAATTCCTAGCATTCTGGCAGCCTCTTCCTTGCTCGACTCGAAAGTGAGCTTCGATAATATTATCGTAGCATTCATGCGGTCTACAAGTCGTGGAGCCATGATTTTAATCACTTTCAACTTCTTATCGTCGAAGTTAAAAACATCCATCATGCGAGCGCACTGCCGACAACTGAAACCACCATTCAGACTTCCCACCGTGATAAGTTTCAACTTGTTGTCGTCGAAAGTCTCATTGACTACATACCGATAGAACACATTAAAATCGGCATCATCCATCACGTTGCGATACATGGGCATCCTACCATAGGGCAATGGAATTTGGTATTGGGGTGTATAATCTATTGAAGTGTTGGGGCGTTCGTATGAGTTACATGCTACCACATGGTTGTTCGCGAAGTCCACGGTCGTAATATAAACCACCGAACCGTCCAGTTTCAGCGAGTGGTATTCCCATTGTTCCGAATCGTAATTCATGCGTTTAAACTTCGGCTTACCTACTAATGCGCGTACTTCTGATTGGGTCATACCCAATTTTATCTCATCAAATCTTTTTGCTTCCATACATATCGGAAACATCAACAATAATAATAACGTGGTCAAAGCCTTGAGTCTTACTTGTTTCATCGTCGTGGTATTTTAGTTGAACATTGTACACAGATAGCACTAACGGGTGCTATGAAAATTTATTTTCAAGCTGTTGAGTGCTGAATAACTTATGCAAAGATAGAGATAATTTCTCCTTTTGCAGATGGGAAATCCCTAATCTGTGAGGTGGAATTTCCTATTTTAATGTGTAGAGAAAACTGGAATAGAAAGACATATGTAGGCAGAAAGGTTTATATTGCAAGAGGAAATACTCCCATCCCGCCCATTACCTCCTGTGTTTCCGTTGCACTGGCTACGCCGACAACGACTATTCGGCCGATGACCAATGATTCCTCGAAAAGGAAGAAAACCACTATTGTATATTAATTCTACTGAACGCGAAACATAATTGGATGAGAAATTGTATCTTTGTAGGTGTCAAAAATACCATACGATGAAACAATTCAAACTATCAACTTCCTTATTTTTACTAGGTATATTGTTATTGTTCCCAACGATTTCGGCCGTTGCACAGGGTATTATACCCAAGCCTCACACAGTAGTTTACCGTGACGGACAATTCAAAATAGACAATGAGACGCGCTTATATAGCAACTTGTCGCGTAAAAATTTGAAGACGATGCGATATTGGTTAGGCGAAGTCACCTCTGCTCCATTGAAGAAAACGCGAACAAGGAATGGTAACCAAATCATCAGATTGATTCAGACGGGCAAACCGAACGAGATGAACACCGTGCCATTCAACCGGTATTTACAGGGTTATACGCTCGACGTATCGGAACGAGGCATTGAGATTCTGTCGCCATCCAAAGCCGGATTGCAGTATGGATTACAGACATTAAGGAACTTAACGGCTGTAGATGGTACCGTGAGATATGTGCATATAGAGGACACACCACGGTTTGCCTATCGTGGCATGATGCTCGATTGCTCGCGCCATATATGGACTACAGACTTCATCAAGAAGCAGATTGACATGCTTGTAAGATTGAAGATGAATCGACTACACCTGCATCTGACCGACGAAGCAGGGTGGCGCATCGAGACCAAGCATTATCCCGAACTGACGGAGAAGGCTGCTTATCGAACCACTTCAAACTGGGAGCAGTGGCGTGCGACGGGGATGAACTATTGTACCAAGGACACACCGGGGGCGTATGGTGGCTATTATACGAAACAAGAGTTGCGCGATATTGTGCGATATGCGGCTGAACGGGGTGTCACGGTGATTCCAGAGTTGGAGATTCCCGGCCATAACAACGAAGTGACAAGCACCTATCCACAGCTTTCGTGTACCGGTGAGCGAGCCTCTGACTTGTGTATCGGAAACGAAAAAAGCTTTGAATTCATCGAAGGAGTGTTGAAAGAAATCATGGATATATTCCCTTCCGAGTACATACATCTAGGCGGTGATGAGGCATCGGGAAAGAATTGGCTGACATGCGAGCGTTGTCAAAAGCGCATGAACGACGAGCATCTGCAGTCAAAAGAACAATTACAGGCCTACATGATGAAGCGTGTGAACGCTTTTTTGAATCGTCATGGGCGCAAGATGATAGGTTGGGACGAGATCACAACGGGTGGTACGCCCGATGGCGCAGCCGTCATGGCATGGCGTGGAGCCGATATGGGCTTCAAAGCTGCCAAAGATTCAAAGGTTATCATGTCGCCTACGGAATGCTACTACCTTGATTATTTCCAATGTAATCCAGCTACCGACGAGCGAGGACAATTGGGCTATACGCCTTTGAAGTCGGCCTACAAGTTCGACCCGATACCCATTGATTATCAAAACAAGCCCGAAGCAAAGAATATATGGGGTGTACAAGGTAACCTGTGGACTGAAAGAGTGGACACAGAGGAGCGTGCCGAATACATGATTTACCCTCGTTTGTTTGCCGTAGCAGAGGCAGGATGGAGTTCACCTGCCCGGGATTATAGCGACTTCAAGACTCGTGCGCTCGGTCTGATTGCCCGGATGAAACGCGATGGATATGCTCCTTACGACTTACAGAACGAGTTGGGAGATAGGAATGAGAGTACGTCAGCGGTGGTACACGATGCCATTGGCAAACCGGTGACCTACCTGTCGCCTTGTTCACCACGCTATGCCGGAACGGGGAATGGTACACTAGTCGATGGAAAAATGGGCGACTGGAGTTTCAAAGATAATGGTTGGCAGGGCTTTATTCAAGCAGGCAGATTGAGCATCGTCATTGATTTACAGAAAGAGATGGACATTAATAATGTGTCGGCCGACTTCTTACAATTCCGTGGTCCGGAGATTTTCTTCCCCGCTGAGGTAACCGTCGCTGTATCAACTGATGGGCAAAACTTTGAAGAAATAGACAAGCAAACCTTCAAGGACGACTCTACCCGTTATTTCGTGCGCCCATATACATGGCAAGGAAAGGCCAAAGGACGATATGTAAAAGTCACAACCCGCGCCCCTAAACAAGGCGGCTTCATCTTCTGCGACGAAGTAATGGTGAACAGAAGGGGGTGAATGTATGGGCAATCATGGCAAAACAAAATCATCTGAATAGATGGAACGCACGGAAGTATTGATTATAGAACAACTACGCCAAGGTCAAGAGGCTGCATATAAATATGTATACAAACATCATTATACGGTGTTGTGTCGTGTGGCTATGCAGTATGTCGACGACCAATTTTTGGCAGAAACCATCGTGGGTGATGTGATATTTCATCTTTGGGAGATTAGAGAATCGCTGAATATCACATCATCTTTACGTAATTATCTGGTTACAAGTGTTCGCTATCGATGCCTTGATTATCTCAAATCAAATTATAATCAGAAAGAAATACGTATATCCGGAGTGAGTTCGGTAGATATTCCTGTCATTGGATATTTGCAAGCTGAGCAGTATCCTTTAGGCAAATTACTCGCTCAAGAACTCGAAGGAGAAATACAAAAGGCTATCTGTCGACTGCCGGCGGAATGCCAACGGATATTCAGAATGAGTCGGCTAGAACAGAAATCTTATGAGGAAATAGCTCGTATTTTAAGCATTTCAGAGAATACAGTGAAGTATCACATGAAGAAAGCATTAGCACAATTGCGTGAAGACTTGCATAAATATCTCATCACAGCAATAGTTTTCTTCTTCTTACATTTTTAGAAAAAAGTTCATATTTAGACTACCCATACGATAAATTCTATCGTCTTGTTAATAGAATTAAATCCTATGGTAGAAATAAGTGAACATATAAAAGACCTCATTATAGCATCTCTGAGTGGAGAAATGGGGCAAGAAGAAGCGAAAGAGTTGCAAACATGGCTACGTGCTTCGAAAGAGAATAAACAATATTATTATGAATGGCGTGAGATATGGACATCTACTTCGCCGTCGCCAAAGTTTGATGTAGAGGCTGCTTATCAAACTTTCCTTTCGCGTATTAAGAAAAGTGAGCCTGTAACTACGCACCGTTACCGCTATCTATATTATGCAGCGGCAGCCATTGCTTTATTTGTTGTGTCGGTATTATCATATAAAACAGGTGAATCGAATATCAAATCTAACTTTGCAGATATTGCCGTTGAAGCACCTGCTGGTTCGCGCTTGAAGCTGAACTTGCCTGATGGAACGAAAGTATGGCTTAATTCCGGCTCCAAACTAACATACTCTCAAGGTTTTGGTGTAGACAAGCGTGAGGTAAATTTGATGGGTGAAGCCTATTTTGAAGTGAAACACCAAGAGGACAAACCTTTCAGTGTGAACTCTACAAACCTTCGAGTGAACGACCTTGGAACAAAGTTTAATTTCTGTGATTATGCTGATGATGACGAGGCTATCGTTACTTTGACAGAAGGAAAAGTGTCGCTAGACAACTTTATGAATTATCAAAATAATCAACTTCTAGCACCCGGACAGAAAGCAGTACTGGATAAGAAAACTGGTGAGTTGACGATTAATAATGCCGAAAATGATTATCAGGATTGGCAAAATAATATGCTTGTCTTTAATGGCGATGCCCTGAATGAGATAGCCAAGAAGTTGCAACGCAACTACAATATAAAGGTTATAGTGGCCAATGATGCTCTCTACCAATTGCGATTCCACGGTAGTTTCAACACCCAAGAAGCACATTTGCGTGACATTTTGGATGCACTTGTAGCAACCAATAAAATACATTACCGTGTACAAGGTAAGAAAGTGACCTTTTATTAATCCAAAATATCAACCTTTAAAATTCTCAACCAGCATGAACAGAGTTTAGTTATAGTTAGTGCAAAAAGCAAAAAACAATAAGTTTAATATCTTTAATATGTCTTTACTATGAACCTTAAGAAAGTCGTTTTGATAGGTTGTGCTCTTGCTTGTCAGCTAGTGGTATTTGCCCAAGCAGTGAGCCTTAAAATGCAAAAAGTCTCAGTCAAGAAGGCTATGACCGCCTTAAATCAGAAAAGCGGTTATTCCTTTATTTACGAAGAGTCTGATGTGAACACCTCTGGTATTGTAAATGTAGATGCTACAACCGTAGGTCAAGCTGTTGACCAAATACTTGTTGGGCAGAATCTCACTTATGAGATTAAAGGTAAGTCGATTATTATTTCAAAGTTGTCTAGTCGAAAATCGACCTTGCAAACCGGTAGTGTAAAACACAAGATAACCGGTAAGATCGTTGATAACAATAACGAACCCATCATTGGAGCTACTGTTAAAGTAAAAGGAGAAAGCGCCGGTACGATTACAGACTTAGATGGTAATTTTGCTTTAGAGGCTCATCAAGGAGCCGATTTGGAAGTTTCGTATATCGGATATCAAAGTCAGACGGTGAAAGCAGTTCCTAATAAGGCTTTGACTGTGAAGATGTTGGAGGACACCAAAGCCTTGGAAGAAGTTGTAGTGGTAGGTTATGGAGTCCAGAAAAAGGTAAACTTGACAGGTTCGGTATCATCGGTAAAAGGCGAAGATTTACAGTTGCGACCTGTAACCGATGCTTCCCAAAGTTTACAGGGATTAGTTCCGGGCTTGTTGGTAACCAATGATAACGCAGGAAGACCGGGTGCCACAGGTACGTTAACACTGCGTGGACAAGGCAACCTGTCTAATACTGGTCATCCTTATGTACTTGTCGATGGTATAGAAATGAATCTCTCTGACGTCAATCCAAATGATATAGAGAGTCTTTCGGTGTTGAAAGATGCATCGGCTTGTGCCATCTATGGTGCGCGAGCAGCTTATGGTGTGATATTGGTAACGACGAAGAAAGGTACAGAGGGAACCATGCGTGCCAATTATCAAGGCTCTGTGGGCTGGAGTTCACCAACGGTATTGCCGGAAATGGTAGACTCTTATGCCTTTGCACAATATTGGAATGCGGGTGTTGCCAATGCCGGTTCTTCTCGTCTATACAGCGAAGGAAAAATGAAAGAATTGCAATCTTACATCAATGATCCTTCGAGTGTGAACCCTTGGCATGAGTTGTCAGCGAATGCAAGTATGAATCCTGCCTTCGAGAACTCGGAGAAAGGTATAGGCAATGTGGACTATTTCAAGTTGCACTATAAAGACCATGCTATCAGACAACAGCACAATTTAAGCTTCAGCGGTGGTGGTAAGAGTGCACAATATTATGTTTCTACTGGTTATTTAAAGGAAGATGGTATCTTGCGTTATGCCAAAATCAACTACGAACGCTTGAATGTTTCTTCTACCATAAATTCGGAACTGACTAAATGGTTGAGCTTGCAAGTTGGTTTGAAATTTAGCCATTCAGTGAATAACACGCCTTTTGGCGATGGTGGTATAGGCGATGGGTTCTTCCATTCATTAGCAAGATTCCGCCCGACAATTTCTCCGATAGACCCTAACGGGCACTTTACCGAACTCTCAATGGTTCCCTATTTGCAGAGCGGAACGTTCACTAAGAACAAGAGAGACATGATGAATCTAACCGGAGGAATCAACCTGAAGCCATTTAAAAACTTCAATGTCTATATGAACTATACCTATAAGTTGATTGCTAACAACTATATGGCAGAAAATGTTGCACCGCTTATCTATGGAGCCGACGGTGTTTCGACCTCCAAAGGTGTACGCGATGAATTGGATATTACTGCTGATGGAAAGTTCACACGTGCCAATTCGCATACCCATTACCAGACTTTGAGTCTGTATGGTAACTATGTATTCTCTTTGAACAATGCTCATAACTTCACCTTAATGGCTGGATATCAAGAGGAAAACTCCAATTATGATTACCTGAAGAATGTAATTACTGGATTATATTCTACCGCAAATCCGAACGTAGGAGTCGGCACAGGCAACCGTTCTGTAGTAGATACACGTAACGGATGGGCTACACGAGGCTTCTTCGGACGTATCAACTATGACTATAAGAGCCGTTATCTCGTAGAAATCAATGGTCGTTACGACGGTTCCTCTCGCTTTGCGGCTGGTCATCGATGGGGTTGGTTCCCTTCTATTTCATTGGGTTGGAATATCACGCAAGAAAAGTTTATGGAACCGTTGACCAATGTTGTCTCTCATCTTAAACTTCGTGCATCTTACGGTTTACTTGGTAATCAGTCGGGAGCAGCTCTCTATACTTTTGCTTCTACAATGGCATTCAGCAGCGGACTGGGTAACTACATCTTCCCCGATGGCCGACATGTGTACTTGTTAGCACCCGGTGTAGTGAATCCGGCAACCACTTGGGAGAAGGTGAATAGTAAGAACATCGGTCTAGACTTTGGTTTCTTTGGTAATCAATTGACAGGTAGCTTCGACATCTTCGAGCGTAAGACAAAAGATATGTTGGGTCCCGGAGTCGATTTTCCCGACTTCTTTGGTGCAGCAGCACCACAAACCAATAATGCAAGTATGCGCAACCGTGGATGGGAATTGACTTTGTCCTACCGTGGAAAGATTGCTAAAGAGATTGATTATCAAATTGGTGGCTCTCTCTCAGATGCAACCTCTGTGGTAACAGAATATGCTAACCCGACCGGAACAGCACCTGCTTCCAACTGGTATACTGGTCGCAAGGTGGGTGAAATTTGGGGATATAAGACCGATGGTTTGATTCAAACAGCTGAAGAGGCAGACAAGTATAATAAGACACATGATATGTCTTTCTTCACCCCAAGAGCATGGACACCCGGCGATGTGAACTTCCGCGACCTCAATGATGACGGTAAAGTGAACAACGGCAAGAACGTATTGGGCGATATGGGCGATTTGACAATCGTAGGAAATACGACACCTAGATACCAATATACATTGAATGGACAGATTTCTTGGAAAGGTTTGAGCCTAAGCGTGATGTTCCAAGGTGTTGGAAAACGTGATTGGGATCCGACCGGAAGTGTCTACTTCTGGGGTAGTAGTTCGTATGCTCAAGTCACTGTATTCAAACAACATCTCGACTATTGGCGCGAAGACAACAAGGGAGCTTACTATCCTAAGCCGTATATCAACACAGCCGGTGGAGTGGGTTCGTACAATGCAAAGACTTCAGCTCGCACAACCGATCGTTATTTACAGAATGCAGCGTACTGTCGTTTGAAAAATATTACATTGAGTTATAACCTTCCTGCTGCTTGGTTGACAAAGGCTCACCTGTCTCAAGTGAGAGTCTTTGTAACGGGAGAGAACCTCTTGACCTTTACCAAACTGATGGGTATGTTCGACCCCGAAGCCATCTTTACCTCTAATGATTATAGTTCTGAGGGTGGCAAGAACTATCCTATGAACAAAGTTATATCTGTTGGCCTATCCGTAAACTTATAATAATATAGATTATCATGAAACTATATAATATTTGTATTGCAGTTTTTGCTGCGGCAACATTAACAGGTTGCTATGATTTATCGAAGTCTCCCGAAGGAGAATTATCCACGGTGAATCCATTCTCATCGGTCGGTGAGATGTCTAGCTACCTTGACCAATTCTATCAAACCGGTGTCAGGAATCAAGGATATGATTGGGGGGGAAGCTATATAGCAAATGGAGACTTGAATAGCGACAATATGTCAAATAGTTCGGTAAGTTCTCGTTTGAACGGTGCATTGACACTTAGCAATGCCACAAAGATGACAGAATACACCTATATTCGCAATGTCAACTTCCTCATCAACAATTTTAACCATGTAGCCAATACCAGTTCGGCAGACTATAAGCAGTGTGTTGGCGAGGCATATTACTTCCGCGCATGGTATTATTTCCAGTTGTTTAAGAAATATGGTAAGCTCACTTGGGTTAGTAAACCGCTAGATCCAACTGCCGAAGTGTTGAATCTACCACGTCAAGAGCGTACAGTGATTGCTGATAGTATCCTTGCCGACCTTGACAAGGCTATTGCTAATTTACGTCAACAGAAGTCTTCTGCCACCATGAGAGTCCATCAAGACGTGGCTAGAGCGCTCAAGGGCGAAGTTGCATTGTACGAAGGAACGTGGGAGAAATATCATAAACAGAAGAAAGATGAATTCTTTACACCGGGGGTAACCGACGAGAAGATATCCGATTATTTAAAGCAATGTGTTGCAGCATGTAAGGCTGTGGTAGACCGCGGAGTTTGGAAAATCTATTCAGCAGGCAATCCTCTGAACGATTACAGAGTTATATTCCAGACCGAGGATTTAAGTTCAAATCCTGAAGTGTTGTGGTTTAAACGTTATGATGGTAACAATATTGGTAACAGTGTAGACCGCTACTTGAATCAAGGTGGTGGTGGTACAGGTGTCAATGCATCTTTGGTCGACGATTATCTGACGATAGATGGTAAGCCGTTTATCGGTGAACAGGTTGTCAATGCCAAGAAAACATTCGGCGAAGAACTGAACCCCACATTGCGTGACCCTCGCCTTTGCCAGACTATTTGTATGCCGGGACAGGTATTACGTCCCGATCAAGCACCCTATGTAGTACCACCTTTGACCGGTTCCGGATATAATAAGAACGAGTCAGGATACTCTTTGCTCAAATTTGTACAGATAGATTACAAGGGTAACTTGGATGCAGAGTACAAAGGAAGCACCCCCGCTATACAATATCGATATGCAGATATTCTTCTCAACTACGCAGAGGCACTTGCCGAACTCGATGGTTCTGCTAATGCACAACAGATTATCTCATTGCTCAAACCACTTCGTGATCGCGTAGGCATGCCTGTTATAAATTTTGATAGGGAATATAATACATCGACAGATTATCCGTTCTCACATTTAGATAAGTATATCCAAGTTGTGAGAAGAGAACGAAGAGTCGAACTTGCATGCGAGGGTAGACGACTGGACGACATCATGCGTTGGGCAGCAGCCGACGAGTTAATCGTTGGAAAGCGTGCTATTGGAGCGATGTTTGTGGGCAGTAATTTGGAGAACAATGCTGCCTATGGTGATAAATTGGTTTATGACAAGGCTTCCGGTAATAACTTGTATCTCACAGGAAAAGCCGGTGATACCTACCGTTACATCCTGCCTATCAACCCCTCTGGGTACGAAAAAGGGTGGGCTTTCAACGTGCATAGAGATTATTTACTGCCAATCCAATCGAGAATGTTGTCGTTGACAAACGGACAATGGACTCAAAATCCCGGATGGGAATAGTATAACAATAATATAAACATATGAACACAACGTTATCTTTATCTCTTGCCGGTCTGACATTGGCCATGTCTCCGGCCAGCATGATGGCTCAAAATCGTGCTCAGAAGCCTATGAATATCGTATTCATCATGAGCGACGACCATGCCTATCAAGCCATCAGTGCCTACGATCC
>NZ_JRPT01000061.1:0-1627 GCF_000762865.1 Prevotella sp. S7 MS 2
AAGCCTTATCAAGACCCCTAATCTAGATTGGTTGTCTCAGCATGGCGTACGCTTTACCAACAGCTTCGTGGCCAATTCACTCAGCGGACCGTCGCGTGCCTGCATGCTTACCGATAAACATAGCTATTCAAATGGGTTCACCGACAATACCAAGAGGTTTGACGGAAGCCAGCAGACTTATCCGAAATTGCTGCAGAAAGCAGGCTATGAGACGGCTATTGTGGGTAAGTGGCACCTCTCGTCCAATCCCACCGGCTTCGATTACTGGAATATCCTTATTGGTCAGGGAGAATATTACAACCCCGATTTCATCGACAATGGCAAGCGTGTAAGACTGCCGGGATACGTCACCAACATCACCACCGACTTGGCATTGGATTGGCTGGACAAGCGTCACAACCCCAATAAGCCTTTCTGTCTGCTCATCCATAACAAGGCACCTCATCGTGTTTGGATGCCCGACACATGTGATTTGGATGCCTTCAACGACCGCGTTTACCCCATGCCCAAGACCTTCTACGACGACTATAAAGGTCGTAAGGCGGCCGCCAAACAGGAGATGAGCATCATCAAGGACATGGACTTGGTGTATGACTTGAAGATGGCTGACAAAGAAAACGAGATACATTCCAATCCCGAACTGGAGAAGTGGGGACGCGCCAACTATGCCCGAATGACTCCCTCGCAGCGTGCACAGTGGGACAAACACTACGCCCCCATCATACAGAAGTTTAAGAAGGACGGTCTTTCGGGACGTGCTTTGGCTGAGTGGAAGTACCAACGCTACATGCACGACTACCTCCGTGTCATCCGTAGTGTGGACAGAAATGTGGGCAGAGTGATTGACTATCTGCGTCAACATGATATGCTTGACAACACCATGATAGTCTATACATCCGACCAAGGATTCTATCTAGGCGAACATGGATGGTTCGACAAACGCTTCATGTACGAGGAATCGTTCCGCACACCGCTCTTGGTTTATTATCCCAACGGCAAGCGTGGCGACATAGAGCAGATGGTACAGAACATCGACTACGCTCCTACATTCTTACAGGTAGCTGGTGTTGATGTGCCTAAGGATATACAAGGCGTTTCTATGTTGCCATTGTTGAAGGGTGAGAAGCCTAAGAACTGGCGCAAGTCGCTCTATTACCACTATTATGAGTATCCTGCCGAGCACTCCGTATGTCGCCACTATGGTGTGCGTACCGACCGTTATACGCTCATCCATTTCTATAACGACATCGATACATGGGAGTTGTACGACCTGAAGAAAGACCCCGAGCAGATGCACAACCTCTATGGTAAGCCCGGTTTCGAGAAGCTTACGAAGAAACTCAAGAAAGAGTTAGCACGACTCAGGGAGCAATACAACGAGACGAACGTCACAGAATAGCGAGACGTTTTCAAACAGATAATCCCGGTTATTCACCTTATTGGTATATTCTAAGTATATCGTAAGGAGAGTAACCGGGATTTTTATATTTCCCTATATCCTCATTGTTATAGAGTGATTATGCCTTTCTTAAATCCCAATGCGATAATCTATAACCTTAAGACAAAAAGAATTTAATTTGCTGCAGTGGTTTGCCAGCAACACTGCATCGCCCATTCAGCATTGCTG
>NZ_JRPT01000062.1:0-14757 GCF_000762865.1 Prevotella sp. S7 MS 2
TTTTTATTTTGTATAAATGGTCTATTTTGCTTTGATTAAGAAATTTCCATCCATTCTAATATCTTCTTCGGCCAGCAAATCTTCCAATGCATTGTCCAGTTGTTGCTCTGGGATAATGAGTTTTTTGAGTTCGGTAATATGATGTTTTTCTCCATCACTAAGTAATTCCAATATACCGTTTCGAGCCAGTTGGATACTTTGTTCGGTATTATTTTTGGGGTCGTGAGCCAGACATACGTCACAATGTTCACAGTCTGTAGATCGCTTCTCACCGAAATAAGCCAGCAACTGTCTGCTTCTGCAAACTTCATCGTTCTTTGCATACGCAATGACGGCATCTATCCGTTTACTGAATTGCTCTTTCCTATCCTCGTAAATTTCCTTACTTAGTACAACTCTTTCACCATCTTCCCTGTCTCGTGTGTACACGATGAAAGGAGTCTTGCGCCTAGGGATGAAGTGTAGAATGTGTCGGTGGCTAAGATTTTTGAGTATTAAATATATTTGTTCTTGTGTGAGTCCGGCTTGTTGGGCAAGCAAACCTTCGTCTATATACATATAGTCGGAGAACAAACCACCGTAATTTCTTAGCAGTGCGGTAATGACATTCTCTTCATCCTCTGTCGTTTGTTCCAGTCGATAAAGCGAGTTTCTCTCCAATAAAAACATGACTCTGGCTCTCGCATCAGGTTCCATTTCGTATTCCAAATAGCCTGCTCGTTGTAATATATGCAAGGCGGCGTCTGTCGGAACAGGGAAATGTTTGAACGTACGGCAGAATTTATCTATCTCAAATGTAAAAGTATGGCCGGCTCCACTGCCCACTGCCAGTTGGAAATAGTAGGCAAGATGCTCGTAGACCTTGCGTACATAGTCTTTCTCGGGAAAGTTATCGTTGATGCGTTTGCTCAGTTTTCTCGTGTCACTATCGTTGTAAAGCAATACGGCATAGGCTCTTTGTCCATCTCTACCTGCACGTCCGGCTTCTTGAAAGTAGGCTTCTATTGAGTCCGGACAATCTATATGTATCACCACGCGCACATCGGGTTTGTCTATTCCCATACCGAAAGCGTTGGTCGCCACCATCACTCTGTATTCGTTGTTTTGCCATGCTGTCTGCCGAATGTCTTTGGTATAAGCTTCTAATCCTGCGTGGTAGAATGTGGCACTTAGTCCATTCGCGTCAAGCAATTCGGCAGTTTCTTTGCAGCGTTTGCGGCTTCTTACATACACGATGGCGCTTCCCTGAACCGATTTTAAGATGTGTATGAGTTCCGCATATTTGTCGGATGCTGTTCGAACAACGTAAACCAAGTTCTTCCGTTCAAAGCTCATGCGGAATACATTCGGCCTTTTAAATTCTAATTGTTGTTGAATATCGTCTACCACATTGGGTGTAGCCGTGGCTGTGAGTGCCAAGATGGGGACTTGAGGTTTCAGCTTCCGTATATCCGAAATCCGCAGATATGCCGGTCGGAAGTCGTATCCCCATTGGCTGATACAATGAGCTTCGTCTACAGTAATGAAACTTACGTTGATTCGTTTGAGCTTTGCTTGGAAGAGTTCTGAGCCTATTCGTTCGGGAGAGACGTACAGTATCTTGATTCCCCCGAAGATAGCATTCTCTAAAGTCTTGATAATTTCATGGCGGGTCATTCCCGAATAGATGGCGGCAGCTCGGATATTGCGTTCTAGCAAATGCTCCACTTGATCTTTCATGAGAGCTATAAGGGGAGTGATAACGATGCATACACCCTCCATAGCTATAGCCGGAACTTGGAATGTAAGCGATTTTCCGCCACCAGTAGGCATCAAACCAAGTGTATCCTGTCCTTCACCGATGCTTTCAATGATTTGTCGTTGAATGCCGCGAAAGTCAGGATACCCCCAGTATTGACGTAAAATATCAGTATATTTGTCTGTTGGCAAGTGACGAATATAGTTAGATTGTTTCCTTATAGTCAGGTCTGATGTCTTCTATTTGAAGCTGAACCTGATTGCGTTTAAATACATTATCCTCAATAGTATAGGCTATGTCAAAGCTCCGTTTGCTCTTGATGTAGCGTGAAGATGCACTCTGTCCGAATGCTATACCGTTGACTACGTTGCTGGATTGTGAGTCTACCAATTCCAACTTGATATGTTCCTGTTCGCGACCGACAACTTTACTCGTACCGTAGTCGTACACACCACAGGTACAGAACAATGGTTTCTGATTGCCGGGACCGAACGGAGAGAATTTCTTGAGGTCGGTATGCAGATGACGAGTGATGTCTTTGAAGTCTATTTTGGCATCAATATCGAGTATAGCCTCGGTCTGTTCCGGTTCGATATGTTCTTCTACAAACTCTTGGAAACGGCGACGGAATTCTGGAATATCATCCCATCTCATGGTCAATCCAGCCGCATATGTATGTCCTCCGAAGTTGGTCAAGAGATCTCGGCAATGCTTGATAGCTGCATAGACATCAAATCCCGCAACGCTTCGTGCCGACCCTGTGGCTAAGTCACCATCGCGTGTGAGCACCACCGTAGGGCGATAATAGATTTCTGTTAGTCGGGATGCAACGATGCCGATGACGCCTTTTTTCCAATTTTCATCATAGAGAACGATGGATGAATGATGCTTCTGACTTTCCAACTTTGACACGATTTGGTTGGCTTCTTCGGTCATTTGCTTGTCAATATCCTTGCGTTGCTCGTTGTATTCGTCTATATGTTTCGACTTTTCCAAGGCTACGCTGTAGTTCTTCTCAACCAATAAATCTACACTCTCTTTACCACTTTCCATACGCCCAGAGGCATTGATACGTGGGCCGATTTTGAAAATGATGTCGCTCATGGAGATATCTCGACCGCTCAGTCCGCATATATCTATAATGGCTTTTAACCCGATACTTGGATTTTGGTTGAGTTGTTTGAGTCCATGATAAGCCAGAATACGGTTTTCTTCGACTACGGGAACGATGTCGGCAGCTATCGAAACAGCACAGAAATCGAGTAGGGGAATGAGCATGGAGAATGGCAGGCCATTGTTTTTTGCCCATCCCTGCATAAACTTGAAGCCTACACAGCATCCGCAAAGTTCTTTAAAGGGATAGCTATCGTCTGGTCTTTTCGGATTGAGAATGGCCACTGCGTCGGGCATAGTTTCATCTGGGACGTGGTGGTCGCAAATAATGAAGTCGATACCTAGGCTTTTGGCATAGGCAATCTCCTCAATTGCCTTGATACCGCAATCAAGTATGATAATGAGTTTTACACCTGTTTCCTTGGCGTAGTCTATTCCCTTTTTACTCAATCCATACCCTTCGTCATAGCGATCGGGAATGTAATAGTCGATGTTAGAATAGAATTGCTGTAGAAACTTGTACACCAATGCTACGGCTGTACAGCCGTCAACGTCGTAATCACCGTATACCAAGATACGCTCTTTATGCCCCATCGCATCATTAAGACGGTCGACGGCCACGTCCATATCTTTCATGATGAAGGGATTGATTAAGTCGGCTAGTTGCGGACGGAAGAACCTTTTTGCTGCAGATTCCGTCGTTATGCCACGCTTAATCAGCAGTTGAGCTAGGATAGGGCTCATATTGAGCTTTCCCCCTAAGTCTTTAGCTGCTTGTATTTCGTCTGGTGTAGGTGATTCGTAATTCCATTTGAAATGCATTTATATCGTTTTTATTTTCTTCGTTTAAGGTGCCGTGAGAATCACGGAAGAACGGTTTTATTTTCACAAAAGGGAAAACCGTGTTCAAAGATACTAAATAATTACGAAATACATACAAAAGAATGCGAGATTATGAATGGTTTTTTGAAACTCTATAACTCATTACTTTTCATTTTTTATAGCTAACTCTTCAATTCCTGCAAGGGCTTTGCAGCATTTTTGAAGAGGCCGAACAGCGATGTTGAAGAGCCTAGGCAGTAGTTTTGCCGAGGTTGTGCAGAAAGTTGGGATTTTATGTTTTTGAGTTTGTTAGTTTATGAGTTGATGTATAAACTTGTGGTATTTGGAGTTTATGAATTATTGAGTCATGGTATTATTATGCCTCATATTTACAGATAAAAGTATTATGTAGACTCATATAGAAGTAAAGTGTATGTCTGAAAAGAATGCTTATTGATATTTGGGAAAAGTTTTTTATATAGTTAATATAAATATTTTCCATAGGAAATTTGTTTTGTTGGATAATATAATTTATCTTTGCAAAAATTTCCAAAGGAAAATAATTTATAAGCAAAAGAATAAGATATGAAACATTTAATCATTGGTGGTGTTGCTGGAGGAGCGACTGCTGCAGCGCGTATCAGGCGAGCAGACGAGCTTGCAGAGATCGTTTTGATAGAAAAAGGCCCACATATTTCGTACGCAAATTGTGGATTACCATATTATATAGGTGGTACGATAGCCGAGCGTGAGAAGTTGTTTGTACGAACGCCTGAGTCTTTTGGGCGTCGTTTTGCCATTGATGTTCGTGTGGAAAATGAAGCTGTTGGTATTGATACAGAGGGTAAGACGGTGACTATACGCCGTAAAGATGGAAGCGAATATACAGAGTCGTACGATAAGTTATTGCTTTCTCCGGGTTCTTCACCTGTGCGCCCGCCATTGCAAGGTATTAATTTAGATGGTATTTTTACTTTGCGTAATGTGGAGGATACCGACCGTATTAAGCAATATATCGACTCACATTGTGTTAAACAAGCAGTGGTTGTAGGTGGCGGATTTATCGGTTTGGAGATGGCAGAAAACTTGCATCATGTCGGTGCTGAGGTCTCTATCGTAGAGATGGGGAATCAGGTAATGGCTCCTGTTGACTTCTCTATAGCTTCGCATGTGCATCGTGAATTGATGAACAAGGGTGTGAATCTCTATTTGAACAAAGGTGTGGAGCACTTTGAGAAGGAAGGTGACGGCCTGAAAGTGTTCTTTAATACCGGTGAGAGTATCTATGCGGACATCGTTTTACTGTCTATTGGGGTGCGTGCTAATACACAATTGGCTCAGCAAGCAGGTATTGAATTGGGTGAACGTGGTATTAAAGTGGACGAATATCTAGAGACTTCGGCTAAGGATGTGTATGCTGTGGGTGATGCGATTGAGTTTGTTCATCCGTTGACCGGGCAACCTTGGCTTAACTTTTTGGCTAATCCGGCCAATCGACAGGGCAGGATAGTGGCTGATAACATGGTCATGGGTAATGTGCAATCGTACGAGGGAGCCATAGGAACATCCATTGCTAAGGTATTTGATTTGGCAGTTGGTTCTACGGGATTGGCTGCCAAAAGACTGAAACAGTTGGGTATACCGTATCAGAGTAGTACAACTATTTCTGCAGTTCATGCGGGTTATTATCCTAATTCGTTCCAGTTGACTACCAAATTAACTTTTGACCCTGAGACCGGGAAGCTCTATGGGGCACAGTGTGTAGGCAGTGAGGGAGTGGATAAACGTATCGACCAGTTGTCGATTATCATTAAGAATGGGGGCACGGTGGCCGATCTTACCCGTTTGGAACATGCATATGCTCCTCCTTTCTCATCGGCTAAAGACCCTATTGCCATTGCTGGTTATGCAGCAAATAATATTGTGAGTGGGGCGATGAAGGTGCTGACATGGCGTGAACTGAATGCGCTAGACCGTGATTATATAACCCTTGTTGATGTACGAACAGCTGTCGAGCACGAAATAGGAAGTATAGAAAGAGCTATCAACATCCCTGTAGACGACCTTCGTGAACGTATTAGCGAGATACCCACCAATAAACCGGTTGTTGTTTTCTGTGCTGTAGGCTTGCGTGGTTACCTAGCTCAGCGCATATTATTGGGTCGTGGATTCACGGATGTACGAAATCTGTCGGGTGGATATAAGACTTATAGTTTGGCAACGCAAGAAATCAAAAATAAAAAGAAGATGGTTACTACTTCAAAAGAGACTGTGGATACAGTCGCAGATATATTACGTGTGGACGCATGTGGATTGCAATGTCCCGGTCCGATACTCAAATTAAAGAAGGCAATGGATAATTTGGAAGAAGGACAGAGCCTACAGGTGAAAGCCACCGATGCCGGTTTCCCGGCTGATGCTGAAGCTTGGTGTGCCACAACAGGCAATTCATTGGAACAAAGTGATAGCAAAGATGGCTTCCATACCGTTACAATTCGTAAGGGAAGAGTATCGGCTCCTACAGCAGATGCGCCTGTTATAGAGAAGAATAAGACGCTTATTATGTTTAGCGACGATCTAGATAAGGCTTTGGCTACATTTGTTTTGGCTAACGGTGCTGCTGCCACTGGGCATCAAGTAAGTATCTTCTTCACATTCTGGGGGCTGAATCTGCTCAAGAAAGAGCATAAACCTGCTGTCAAAAAAGATATTTTTGGTCGTATGTTCTCATGGATGTTGCCATCTAGTTCTCGCAGTTTGAGTCTGTCTAAAATGAGTCTGTTGGGTATCGGTGACCGCATGATGAGACACATCATGAAGCAGAAGAACATCTATTCTCTCGAAGAAATGAGACAGCAAGCGTTGGATAATGGAGTGGAGTTTATTGCTTGTCAGATGTCTATGGATATGATGGGCATTAAGAAAGAAGAACTCCTTGATGAAGTAAACATAGGTGGTGTGGCTACTTATATGGAGCGTGCCGAACATGCAAATGTGAACTTGTTTATCTAAAAGAACTTATGGACAAACAGAAAATTTGCCGTATTCGCAATGTTTATCGTGCAATTATGGCACTGGAAAACGAGTTTCAGGAGGCTTACAATGTAAATATCAATGAAGCGATGTTGCTTTGTACATTGCGGGATTGTAGTGGTATGACGTCGGGAGAGATTGCCGAACAGCTTGGTTTGACTCCTTCCAATACCTCAAAAGTGATAACATCGGTTGAGAAGAAAGCATTAATCAAGCGGAAACTAGACAAAGCGGATAAGCGACAAATGCACTTTGCCCTTACTTCAAAGGGTGAGACACTCATTGAATCAATGCATTGTAGCGAGATAAAGTTACCAAACGTTTTAAGCAATATCGTTAGTTAAGTTGTTGCTTTTGCTTATATAGCAAGGTGTGGGAAATAAAAAAGGAAGACCATTTGGTCTTCCTTTTTATGTTTTATAGTCTAAAATATTTTTTTAGAGTTTCAGTTTCTTACGAATATCTTGGGGTACTGCATTCTTATTTACCATGAAATCCATTGTCTTATAAGCTACGAATGCCTTAGACATATACCAGATTCCCTTGTAATCTCCAGTCTCTCCCCAAGAGTTTTTAACCATGTAATACTCCTTACCGTTTTGGTCTTTGGCGATACCGAAGATGTGCATGCCGTGGTCATCGGTCGTTTCCCAATTGTCAAATGCCTCTTGACGCATCTTTTGAGTGGGTACTACTTCGGGTGCTGAGATACCTAATGAGTCTACAACATCACGCTTCTTTGACTTAGTAAACTTCAACCAGCGGTCTGCATCGGTGCCACTCATGTCGCGAACACGCTCCATATTGTAAGCCAAACCAAGTCCGCTGCGTGTGAAACCATCCTCTGATACATCGCCACCCCAAGCTACTGTGTAGCCATTGTTGATGGCATTGTCGATGATTCTACAAAGATCATCAATAGGAACGTTCCAACTTAATGGCCAGCGCCAGTTGTCTTGAACCTCTACTGCGAACTGTGTCCACATGGGATGATGGGTATAACTGGTGAAAGTTACGTAGTCGTCCCAGTTCAATCCGAGGCTTGCTGCGAAAGATTGGGGAGTATAACTCTTGCCTTCATACATGAATTTTTCGGGGCATTTGCCTAGATATGCGTCCAAAATACCTTGCAATCCACTCTTCCAAGCAGTCGATAATTTATTGTTCTTATTCTTTGCTACACTCTCAACATAGGGAGTCATCACCGAGAAAAGCTCAGAGAAATTAGCTAAAGAGTCACCATATAGAGTGCCGGGGAGAGGCATTGCATTCTCAGGAACGATGCCGTAGTGCTGTATACAGTACAAAGGATCGAATGCACTACCACCTTGTGAGAACGATACATCGCCGTGCATTCTCACAGCCATAGTCGCTCTATCCATGTAAGTCTTATTAGCTACGAACATTTCACAGAGGTCGTAGGTCTTTCCACTCTTCTTTAATATCTCGCTTTCAAAGAAGCTTAAGGTTGAATAATCCCAACATGTGCCGCTTCGGCTTTGGTTCTTAATGCTGGTAATCTTATTTTCTTTAACTACAGTGAAGACTGGTTTGTTCTTGTTCTCTTTGCTTGTTTTGCTGTCTTCGGCATTTGCTGTTGTGCCTACCAAGGCTAACAGTGCCATTATTAATACTTTTTTCATCGAAATTAAAGTGTCTTTATTGTTGATAAAATCAATCTTATAAATTGTACTCTATATTGTTTTTATGTTTAATTCTCTGCCATAAAAGCCTCTATATCCTTTGGGTGATAGGGGATACGATCTTTTCCTAAGAAGCGACAACCGTCTTTCGTGATGAGTACATCGTCCTCAATACGGATACCACCGAAATCTTTATAGCTTTCCAACTTGTCGAAGTTGAGGAATTCTTTGCAATGTCCACTGGCCTTCCAACTATCAATAAGTGCAGGAATAAAGTAGATTCCCGGCTCATCGGTCACCACAAATCCTTCTTGTAGACGGCGTCCCATGCGTAGACAATTGGTTCCGAATTGCTCTAAATTAGGGCGTGCCTCTTCGTCAAAACCTACGTTTATTTGGTCAAGAGCTTCCATATCATGAACGTCCATGCCCATCATGTGACCTAAACCGTGGGGTAAGAACATGGCATGTGCACCTGCTGCCACCGCTTCATCAACGTCTCCTTTCATCAAACCAAGCTCTTTGAGGCGCTCGGTCATGAGTCTACATACTGCAAAATGAACATCTGCATACTTCACACCGGGCTTAGCTACTTCTAAAGCGTAGTCATGACAAGCCTCCACAATAGAATAAATCTCTAATTGTTTCTGCGTAAACTTGCCGTTAACCGGCATTGTTCGGGTGTTATCGGAGCAATAGTTGTTGATAGTTTCGGCTCCGGCGTCGCATAATGCAAGTCGTCCTGACTCCAAAATAGCCATAGATGGGCTGCCATGCATGATTTCTCCGTGCTGCGTAAATATCGTGGGAAAGCTCACCATGGCACCATGCGAGTTGGCAATACCGTCTACTTGACCGCCTACAAACTTCTCTGTGACACCCGGTTTTGTGAGTCTCATAGCCGTGGTGTGCATCTTATACCCGATGACAGCGGCACGTTCCAGTTCTTCTATCTCCTGTTCTTCCTTGGTAGAACGCATCTTTACGACTGCTTGAATCAAAGTCATGGATGCCGATTCTTTCTGTTGTACAGGATGAATACCTAACAAATCAAATATCTGAAGTTTGATGTCGTAGCGATAGGGAGGCAAGAAATGGATGGTACGATGCTGACGCATGGCCTCATTACAGATAGTCTTGAGACTTTTCATAGGTGCAGTCTGGCTGATACCTACTTGTGCTGCCATATCTGAAACACTGTCTACGCTTCCAAACCATACAATATCTTCGATGTCAATATCATTACCTACCAAGGTTTCAGTATCGTTGTCAACATCAATAACACCCACTAAACCGTCTCTATTCTGTCCGAAATAATACAGGAAAGAAGAGTCTTGGCGGAATGGATGATACCCATTGTTAGGGAAATTGCAAGGAGATTCGTTATTGCCAAATAGAATAATAATGCCCGATTTCACCAGTTTCTTAAGCTCATCACGGCGTCGTATATATGTATCTTTATTGAACATGTATCTCGAATTTTGTAGATTTGCTTGCAAAGTTACGCATTTTTTACTACAATAACGTTATCTTTGCAATGAAAATAAAGGAATAAGTAAGAAATTGAAACAGCTAGTATGTTAATTAATCGAAATACAGGACTAGTACTGGAAGGTGGTGGTATGCGTGGCGTATTTACGAGCGGAGTGCTCGATGCGTTCATGAAACACGGCTTATATTTTCATTATGTGGTGGCAGTATCGGCCGGTGCGTGCAATGGGATGTCGTATATGAGTCGTCAACCGCGTCGTGCCAGAATCTCGAATATCGATTATTTGGCTCGTTATGATTACATTGGTATTCGACATTTAGTAACACAAGGCTGCATCTTTGATAGGGATCTGCTCTATGATAGATTTCCTAAGCAACTGCTACCTTTTGATTTCGACACTTTCTTTCACTCCTCCAATATATTCGAAATGGTCACGACCAACTGTCATACTGGCCTTCCCATGTATTTGAGTGAAACGCATGACCGACAAAGATTACTTGATATAGTGCGTGCTTCAAGCAGTTTGCCTTATGTGAGTAGGATAGTTTCGGTTGACGGAATCCCTATGCTTGATGGTGGAATTGTCGATTCTATCCCCGTGATGCGTGCTATGGAAACCGGACATCATACCAATGTAGCCATCCTTACGCGTAATAAAGGATGGCGAGATGATGGAAAAGACCGCAAAGTACCGAAGTTTATATACAAGAACTATCCACGTTTACGCGTGGTATTGAGCCGTAGGCATATCCTATATAATCAACAATTGGATATGGTGGATGCCTTGGAAGCATCCGGACAATTGCTTTGTATCCGTCCCGAACGGCCTTTGGAAGTGGGGCGAATTGAAAAAGATATCAATAAACTGGAGCGACTTTACGAGGAAGGATTTACGCTTGGGGAGCAGTTTTGTCAAACTTATGCTTGACAAAACTATTTCTTTTTCAGTAAATCAGGGCGTAGCTGTTTGGTTCGTTCCAGCGACATATCTAGTTCCCATTGCTTAATTTTAGCTTCATTTCCACTGAGTAGAATCTCCGGAACCTTCCATCCTTTGTAGTTGGCAGGCCTTGTATAGATGGGCGCAGCAAGCAAATCGTCTTGGAAACAATCGTTCAATGCACTTTGGTCGTCGCTGATTGCGCCCGGCAGAAGGCGTACAATAGCATCCGTTATCACCGCAGCTGCTAGCTCACCACCCGTCAATACATAGTCTCCAATACTGATTTCGCGCGTAATCAAATGGTCACGGACACGTTGGTCAATACCTTTGTAATGACCACAGAGGATAATCAGGTTGCCTTTCATACTGAGGTCGTTAGCCACATGTTGGTTGAATTGCTCACCATCGGGGCTGGTGAAGATTACTTCATCGTAATCTCGCTCGGCTTTTAGCGCTGAGATGCAACGGTCTATGGGTTCACATTGCATTACCATACCGGCAAAACCACCGTATGGATAATCGTCTACACGCCTCCATTTATCAAGCGTATAGTCGCGCAGATTGTGCAAATGAATCTCTACGAGGTTATTCTTTTGTGCTCTGGCAAGAATAGATTCATTGACGAATCCTTCTAGCATTTCGGGTAATACGGTGATAATGTCTATTCTCATGGCTGCAAAGTTAGTGATTTTTCTTTGTTTTTTCTTTGCTATGCTCGTCGAAGTGATAGATTCATAAGGTTTTCTTATCTTTTTGATACTTTTATATCAGAAGAGTGAAATGTTTTATATAATTTTGCAAAAAATAGTAATCAAACGTATAAAACAACTTATGAAAAAGCATCTTCTTGTGGCCATTTTTTCAATGGCCGGTGTTCTTGGTGGATTTGCACAGAACGTTCAGCTCCATTATGATTTAGGTCATTCACTCTACAAGGAACTTTCTAATCGTCCAAGTGTGACTACAACGGTTGAAATGTTTAAGCCCGATAGATGGGGTAGTACTTTCTTATTCACCGATATAGACTATCAGCGAGACGGTGTTGCAGGTGCATATTGGGAGATTGCACGCGAGTTTAATGTGTCGAAAAATAAGCAGTGGGCTGCACATATAGAATATAATGGTGGCTTGTCTAGCAACGAAGACACTTGGAATGCAGTTCGTTTCCAGCATGCAGTGTTGTTTGGTGGAGCTTGGAATTGGCATAGTGCCGATTTCTCTAAGACGTTCTCTATCCAAGCCATGTACAAATATTATTTCAAGAATCGTCATTTTAATGCACGTCCGTTCAGTGGTTTTCAGTTAACAGAGGTTTGGGGACTCACCTTTGCACAAGGTCTTTGCACTTTCAGTGGCTTCTGTGATGTTTGGTACGACCCCAATGTGAAGGGTAAATTGATTTTCTTGACAGAACCACAATTCTGGTTCAATCTCAATACATTGAAAGGAATGAAAGATGTTAACTTGAGTTTGGGTTCAGAGGTAGAGGTTTCTAACAACTTTGTTTGGAACACGAAAGGGCAAAACAATAAGTTCTATGCCATCCCTACCATCGCTGCTAAGTGGACATTCTAATTAGAAAAAGATAGCAATATCCATGCCCTCCCCAATCTGGGAGGGCATTTTTATTATCCAAACTTTTCCAAAAAATCGTCCTCCGATAGGATTGGAATACCTAGTTGTTGGGCCTTTTGGTTCTTGCCCGATGTAGAATTAACGTCGTTGTTAATCAAGTAGTTGGTCGATTTGCTAATGCTTCCCGTCATCTTTCCGCCTTGACTTTCGATGTAAGCCTTCAGTTCGTTGCGAATTTTATAATGGTGTAAGTCCCCCGTAACGACGAAAGTCAAGTCCTTACATTTTTCTCCAGTGGTCTCTTGTCGTTCTTGTGTGATGGTGAGCTCGGCTATTAGATGCCTCACAATTGTCTGATTCTCTTCTTCCTTCATCCAATTTACGAACGAAGCCGACTTTTCCGGACCTATTCCATCAATACTCGCGAAGTGGTCGGTAGCCTCCGTTTCTATGGCTGTGGAGATAAGGTCGTCCAACTCGTATGCGTTGAGTAGGCGTTTACATACATCTTGTCCCACCATCGGAATGGTTAGTGCGTAGAGCAAACGACGTGCTTCTACGGTACGAGTTCGCTCTATCGATTTCAGAATATTGTCTACCGATTTGACGCCAAATCCTTCCAATACCGACATTTCCCGCCTATGTTCAGCTAAATGATAGAGGTCGGCATACTCCTTAACCCATCCTAGATTGATGAATTTTGCCACAGTTTGTTCCGAGATACCATCAATATTCAGCCCTTCTTTTGATACTAAACGAGCAAATTTTTTGAGTTGTTTCGCCGGACATTGGGCATTGGTGCAGTGTAAAGTCTTTGTCCCGCTGCTCTCACTAGTTACCACTTCAGTGGCGTAATGGCATACCGGACAGTCGCACGGAATCTCAAATGCTCCCACAGCTTGTGACACTTGAATGACTTTCGGAATAATTTTATTGGCTTTGATGACCGAAAGTACACTCCCCGGACCGCCGATTCCCAATCTCTCGCACTCGCTGATATTGCATAGCGATGCTCTTTTCACGGTGGTACCCTCTAGCTCTACTGGTTTAAACACGGCTACCGGTGAGATTGTACTGGCCGCACACGACCATTCGATGTGGTCTAATTCTGTTGTAGCAGCTTCGTCCTGCCATTTGAAAGCATATCCGGCGCGTGTGGCATGATGGCCGGTTACCGAACCGGTTGAGGCATATTCTGTATCATCGAAAGTAATAACGAGGCCATCAACTGGATATGGGCACTGTTTGTCAGTCACCTTTTCCGTCCATTGTTCGATAACGTTCTCTACGTTTTCCAGTGTCGGTGTGTTGATGACTTCGCGCTCTACAGAGCTGAATCCCAACCGGTCGAGCATTGCCATACGTTCTCCCCACGATGTGACGTCTTTATCACAATATACTAGCGTGAACGGTTTCCACTGTATATGGCGTAGTTTTACCTCCTCCGGGTCTTTAAGTGTGAGCGAGCCGGAAGCCAGATTGCGCGGGTTGGCGTATTCCTCTTCTGCCTCCATATTGAATTGTTCGAAGTCTTCATACGAGATAACAGCTTCTCCACGAATTACGATATGTCCCCCTGCTTGAATCTTTGATGGTATCCCATTGATGGCATTGGCCAAATGAGTGATGTTGGTACCGATGTGACCATTGCCACGTGTCACCACCTTTGTGAGTTTTCCGTCATCGTATGTCACCACAAGTGTCAGGCCGTCGAGCTTCCATGAAATCCAGATAGGGCGCATCTCTGCCCATTTTACCAAGTCTTGAGGCTGTTTGGTCTTTGCCAATGACAGCGCAGAGAACTCGTGTTCTTCTTTCTGTCCGGTGATATTGTCTTCCGAAACTTTATTTGTCGGGCTGCCGGGAAGTATTTCTCCCGTCTCTTCCTCCATCTTTTTCAGTTGGTCGAACATGGCGTCCCACTCGTAATCGGTCATGAGTTCACCTTGTCCGTTGTAATATGCTTCCGATGCTTGGTTGAGTTTATCTATCAACTCCTGCATTTGTATGGTCTTGTCGTTGCTCATCTTATTGATATATGGTGGCTCAAAGATAATTGAAAACAATTAAATAAGCAAATAACCTCATTACTAATTACCATCTTCTTTGCTTTTTAACCTTAATTCCGCAACACTATTATAACTTAAAATTTTTAAGTACCTGAGCAACAAAAAGCTCTTGCTTTGGCAAGCGGCAGAGCCGAGCGGCAATAAGGGCAAGATCCTCAAGAAGGAAGGCGTCACCGAGAAGGGCTGCCTCTTCTTGCCCTTTCCCGGATGGAACCAAGGCTTTGATGGTGGCCAAGCTGCCGCTTCTCATGGAGGTGGGAGGACGGTGCGGTGGCTAAGCTCTACCCCGGCGGGGCAAAACAGCAGTGCGAAACGCAATCCGCGCCTGC
>NZ_JRPT01000063.1:0-13859 GCF_000762865.1 Prevotella sp. S7 MS 2
GAGGATAAAAATAATAAAAGGACTAATCTGTCTTGATTAGTCCTTTTGTTCGTCTTTAGAATTCTATATCTACGTCTTTTCGGTATCCACTCGATGTAAAGACGCAGAGAAGTTCATTATCTTCATTCGTAATCCTTACTTCTGCAAACGGCATACGATGATGGTTGACAAGTTCTTTAGCCTCTGCATATCCCCCCTTGACATACGCCCCCAGCATTTAAATGATTGGGCGTCACTTTCATTCTTACGCGGGCATATCCCTCCTTTAATTCAAGCAACTCTGCACCTACGAGAGCTGCAAATTTATCTTTTGCAAAGAAGCCTTTTAGTTTTTCCATTGTTTTATTTATATATAGTAGTGTGATTCAACGGTTGTGTAGAATCATTGTTGGCGAAGTTAGAAAGAAAAAGTGAGATAATTCTTTCTGTCCTGAAAATAGTATGATAAGATAGATGAGTGGCCATTTGGCTAGCCTAAAAGTTTTGATTAACATTGAGATTGTTTGATGGCTTTTCCGTAAATTTGCAGTATGAAGATAATCGTAGGGAAAGAAATAGAACAAGTATGTCCGCAGTTTGTGGGAGTATATGTCGAGGCACAGGTGGTTAACACTGCTTATTGCCAACCTCTTTGGGATGAAATCAATCAATTAGGTGAACACTTTCGAGCAACATTGACGACCGAACAACTGAAAGATATAAGCGGCATTGCAGCCACTCGGAAAGTTTATAGAGCCTGCGGAAAGGATCCTTCGCGCTACCGTCCGGCTGCAGAAGCACTCGTTAGACGTTTATTACAGTCGAAAGAACTTTATCAAATCGATACGTTGGTCGACTTGATAAACCTTGCCAGCATGTCTTTCGGTTACAGTATAGGAGGCTTCGATGCCGATAAATTTGTAGGCGACACACTGCAATTAGGTGTCGGTCGCGAGGGCGAACCATACGAAGGAATAGGTCGCGGAATGATTAATATAGCCGGATTACCCGTTTATCGCGATGAAATAGGTGGAGTAGGTACACCCACCAGCGACCATGAACGGACGAAAATCAGCATTAATACATGTCACCTTGCCGTCATTATTAACGGTTATGATGGTGATGAGAAGCGTGTACAGGATAATGCCGAATTCATTCAGAAACTACTGCGCAAGTATGCTGAGAGCGATGGTGGGAGTTACTTCCTTTTTCGTTAGGCTTTCGTCTTTTGAAATTTAGACATTCCGGTCTTGAATTTATCAAAACCATTTCCATATACTCCGATGACATTACTTTGTGAAACGAATGCCGATGGGTCTATCTCGTTGATGATATGGAAGATGACTCCCGACTCTCTTTTCTTGGCTAGGATAAATAACATCTTTACTTCATGACCGGAATAGAAGCCATGTGCATCTATGACTGTGGCACCACGACGGGGTGAAACATTGATACGGCTTGCTATCTCTTTGTATTTATCCGAGATAATAAAGAACTGTACGGAGCGTCGCATGCTATTGACAACTTGGTCAATACAAAATGCTGTCACCCAAAGAACCACGTAACCGTAAATCACTTGTTCGAAGTTGTGGAACACAAAATAGCTCGACGAGATGATGAAAATGTCACACATCATGATGACACGTCCCAAGGATATGTCTTTGTATTTATTGATGATGGTTGCAACAATATCTGTTCCGCCAGTGCTACCATTGAAAGAGAAGCTAAGACCAATACCACTTCCGCAGAAGATAGCTCCAATAATACTAGCCATGAAAGGCTGGTTTTCTAGCAAATGTACATGAACACAATTCCTAAAGAAAGCTGTTGAGACGGTCAAGACAAATACTGCATAGATAGTCTTCATACAAAATTTCAACCCTAATACGCGTAGTGCGATAGCTAATAAAATTGCATTTAGGGTGAAATAAGTATACTGTACTGGGATTCCAAGTCCCCAATAAAGAACAGAAGCAATACCGGGTACACCATTGGTTGTAATGTTGTTGGGGAGTAGGAAAATTGTCCATCCCATTACATAAGATACCATTCCGATTAGAATCATGAGATAGTCTTTAATCTCATTGGTAACAGCACGTCTGTCAGTTCTTAACATCATCATTTCAATATGCTATAAGTTGTTTATCTTGGCTAGTCAGTGTTTCATGCTATAAAGACGGTGCAAAGTTACACTATTTTTGATTTATCCACTCTTATGTGCCCCTTTTTTTTCTTCATTATCGGCTACTTTGTATTTTTATTGAAAATATATTGATTTACTGCAGAGGCTTGATAGTATTTCTGCCTTGTTGTTTCAGTTTTGCTGATTGGGCTTTTCAGAATTGTTGCTTCGGCTTTGCAGCGCATTAGTTGACGAATAAATAAGTTTGCAAGTAGACGAGTTTGGGGTGTGAAGTGCTGTGTTTTCCACTTCTATAGTTTATGAGTTTTGCTACCACTATAATTCATTTAAATTGTTTATCTTTGTAGCGACAACACAAATATGAAGTAATGAAGAAAATCGTAATAGGCATTGATGTAGGTATTAGTACTACAAAGATTGTTGGTGTTGATAGTAGTAGGATGGTTATCAACCCTTTTCGTATCAAAGCTACCGACCCTGTGACAAGTCTCTATGGAGCATTTGGTAAGTATCTCTACGATAATAAGATAGAACTAAACGACGTAGAACAAGTGATGCTCACCGGTGTTGGGGCAGCATATATCAACAGTCCTATTTACGGGTTGCCCACCAGTAAGAGTCAAGAGTTTATAGCCGATGGGTTGGGAGCGCGGTATGAGAGTAAGCTCGACCGCATGATAGTGGTGAGTATGGGTACAGGTACGAGTCTTGTTATGTGCGATGGCGATGATATTCGCCATATTGGCGGTATTGGTATTGGGGGGGGGACGCTTCAAGGGTTAAGTCGTATCATGCTGAAGACCGATGATATTAAGCAGGTGGCAAGCCTAGCTATGCAGGGTGATATTAGTAAAATCAATCTGTTGATAGGCGATATTAGCGCACGTCCACTTCCCGGCCTGCCTATGAATGCAACTGCATCGCTCTTCAGTAATGCCAAGGCTAATGCCAGTAGAGAAGATATTGCTATCGGACTTATTTGTATGGTACTACAGTCTATTGGTAGTGCCAGCATCCTTTCAAGCCTTGGTAGCGGTATCAAGGACTTTGTGATGATTGGCAACCTTACACTGTTGCCACAATGCAAAGAAGTGTATCCGGGGTTGGAGAAACTCTACGGAGTACATTTTAGGATTCCTAAGTACAGTGAGTTCTGTACAGCCATTGGCGCAGCACTTGATTATATGGATAAGAAGTAAGCTTTATGAGCAATGGAAAAATTATCATCGCCGGTATTGGTCCGGGTAGTAAAGACGATATAACCCCAGCTGTGCTTGATGCAGTTCATGTTTCCGATGTTATTGTAGGATACAAATACTATTTTCAGTTTATCGCTCCATATCTCCGAGAAGGTGTGTCGTGTATTGATACCGGAATGAAAAAAGAGCGCGAACGTGCTCGAATGGCTTTTAAGGAAGCCGAGAAAGGATTGACGGTTTGCGTGATTTCTAGTGGAGATGCCGGTATATATGGCATGGCTCCGCTTATTTTAGAAATGAAACGGGAGCGTAGTAGTAACGTAGAGGTGGTGTCGTGTCCGGGTGTGAGTGCCTTTCAGAAGGCAGCTTCCTTACTCGGTGCTCCTATGGGACATGACTTTTGTGTCATCTCGTTAAGCGACTTGATGACTCCATGGAATCTTATTGAGCGCCGAATCATTGCTGTGGCACAAGCTGATTTCGTTACAGCTGTATACAACCCTAAAAGTAATGGCCGTTATTGGCAGTTATATAGATTGATTGAACTGTTCCTAAAGAATGGCCGAAATGCTGATACACCGGTTGGATATGTACGTCAAGCCGGTCGACCGGAGCAATCTGTACATCTGACAACGCTTGGTGAATTCAATCCTGAAAAGGTGGATATGTTCACTATTGTCATCATTGGCAACAGTCAAACCTATCAATGGGGAGAGAGCATGATAACCCCTCGTGGATATTATCAAGCCAATGAGGCATCTGAAGACAAACTTGGTAGGCAGATCATGATTAAAAGTTTCCAGACGATTGCTAGCGAACTTAAAGATAAGGATATACCACTTGACCATCAATGGGCATTGCTCCATGCCATCCATACCACTGCCGACTTTGATATGGAGGATATCCTTTATACCGATAAAGGAACTGTAGAGACGCTTTATAATGGGATTGTAGATGGTCGGATTGATACGATTGTCACCGACGTGACGATGGTAAAGAGTGGCATTCGCAAAGGAGCTTTGGCTCGACTGGGCGTCAATGTACTGTGTTATTTGGACGATTCGCGTGTCAAGGAAATGGCAGAGAAAGAGGGAATAACCCGTACTCAGGCCGGTATTAGACTAGCTGTGGCCGAGCATCCGCATGCTCTTTTCGCATTTGGCAATGCACCTACGGCATTGATGGAACTTTGTTCGCTGATGCGTCATGGTAAAGCTCGGCCGTCGGGTATAGTTGCTGCCCCTGTTGGATTTGTACATGTGTGTGAGAGTAAGCACATGGTAAAGACCTTTCAAGAAGTCCCGAAACTGATAGTAGAGGGGCGAAAAGGCGGAAGTAATTTAGCTGCGACGCTTTGTAATGCTATTCTCTGCTTTGACGATGCTGCACAATTGCGACCGGGTAGAGATTTGTAGAACTTTTCAATTCATCTTATAAACGCATGAGATTCATCGTTATCGGACTTTCAGATTCGCCTAGTTTTGAGTTGCCGGTTGCTGCTTTACAAGCAATTGAAACCGCTAAAGTGTTCTCTGGGGGAAAGCGTCACCATGAGCTGGTACAACATTTGTTGCCCATGGATGCTATCTGGATAGATATTGTAGCCCCGATGACAATGGTCTTTGATGAGTATGAGAGCGTCAGCAATGAAATGCGGGTCGATGAGATAGTAGTGTTTGTTTCCAATGATCCCTTGTTTTATGGTTTTGCCAATACTATTAAGCGCTTGAAGCCTGATGCCGAAATACAGCTATATCCCTATTTTAATAGTCTACAAATGTTGGCTCATCGGCTCGTGATGCCTTATCATGACATGCGAATCGTGAGTTTGACCGGGCGCCCTTGGCATGAATTTGACCGTGCCTTGATAGAACGAAGTCTGAAAATGGGCGTGTTGACCGACTGGGAACATACACCGGCAGCGATTGCCACACGTATGTTGGAATATGGTTTTGACGGATATGTGATGTCGGTTGGGGAACATTTGGGACATCCCGATAAGGAACGAGTTCGTAGTTTTGCATTGGAAGACGCCGTAAGGCATGAGTTTGAATATCCTAATTGCCTGATACTTCATGCTGATGACGATGCTGTGCCACAGCGTGAATATGGTATTGAGGAACAACGTTTTGCCCTTTTGGATGGTCGAGTCAATATGATAACGAAGATGCCGATTCGGTTGTTGTCGCTCCAAGCACTACATCTACGTAGCCATCAGGTGTTTTGGGATATAGGGTTCTGTACAGGGAGTGTCAGCATTGAAGCCAAGTTGCAATTCCCGCATTTACATGTTGTGAGTTTCGAGATTCGCCCCAAATGTGAGAAAATATTGCAAGAAAATCAAAGGCGATTCCATTGTCCGGGCATTACGGCGGTGATGGGCGATTTCATGAAAGTGGATTTAGCCAATTTTCCTGCTCCCGATGCCGTGTTTATAGGTGGACATGGTGGACGCTTAAAGGAAATATTGAATCGTGTTTATCTGCTATTACCGGTTGGAGCACATGTTGTTATGAATAGCGTCACATCGCAAAGTTTCGATTTGTTCAATGAAGCTGCTACAGAGTTAAGGATGCATACCATATCTCCAATGCGACTCACAGTAGACAATCATAATCCAATTTATATTTTATCAGCAACGAAATGAAAATAGCTATCATCCCTATATCAGCTCAAGGTAGAGCCATTGCCGACAAGCTAAAAGTAGAGTTACAGGGCGAAATTATAGTACGTGAAAGCGTAGGACGAGTTTTTCATGACTTTGATGCCTTTGTGTTTATTGGTGCCATGGGTATTTGTGTGCGTACGATAGCTCCTTTTGTGGAAGATAAACATACAGATCCGGCTGTAATTTGTATTGACAGCATGGGCAATAATGTCATCAGTGTGTTGAGTGGACATGTGGGTGGTGCGAACAAACTGACCCATGAGATTGCTGGAATGCTTGGCACTATGCCGGTCGTAACTACGCAAAGCGATTATGAAGGACTTTGGCCGTTGGATACATTGGCTAGACAGTTTGGTTGGACAGCCTCCAAAACGGAACTTAATGACTGTATTTTTGCCTTTACGAACCATAAACCGACGGCCTTACTCTTGGAGGTGAAAGATAGAGGAACAGAGTATTTAGAGCGTACTTGTCCTGATTTTGTGGATATTTATTATTGTTCGGAAGATATTGATACCTCTCGCTATGCTCTCATTTTGTCGGTTAGTTACCGGCAACAGCCTGTTGTTACTGATAATTTGACGCTAAATTATATACCTCGTTGTGTACATGTGGGATTGGGTTTGGCTCATCAAGCACAACCAACAGAGCAAATTCTTGATGAAATTTGGAGTGCTTTGTTGCGTCACAATGTTTCTCATGATGCTATTATAGACTTGAATACAATAGATGTAAAGGCCGATGAGCCGGTTGTTGCTGTATTGGAAGAAACGTATCCCTTTCATTTCTATACGGCTGAAGAGCTACAGAAGATAGATGTTCCTAATGGGAGTAAAGTGGTAGCTAAACATGTAGGTACGCCCAGTGTGAGTGAGGCTTCGGCATTATTGGCTGCAAGTGGGGGGCAACTTGTTGTGGAAAAGCAGAAAGGTGAGAAGTGGACATTGGCGGTAGCAGTTGATGTGGCTTTTCAACGTGGTGCGCATATTGAGTTTGTAGGAGCAGGGCCGGGCGATCCTGATTTGATTTCTGTTCGGGGACGCAATCTCCTTGAAACGGCCGATTTGATACTCTATGCAGGTAGCTTGGTACCTAAAGCGGTGGTAAGTTGCGCTAAAGCAGGGGCGACGGTGAGGAGCAGTGCTGATTTAGACCTTGAAGAGCAGGTGGAATTGATGCAGAATTTCTACCAAAAAGGAAAGCAAATAGTGCGTCTGCATACCGGAGACCCTTGTTTGTATGGGGCTATTCAGGAGCAAATGGCTTTGCTTGATAAGGCTCATATGAATTATCATATAACACCGGGAATTAGTGCTTTTCAAGCGGCGGCGGCAGAGTTGCGTTCTCAATTTACCATTCCGCAGAAGACACAGACGATCATTCTAACCCGTGGAGAGGGGAGAACCCCTATGCCTGAAAAAGAAAAGCTACACATGTTGGCTCACAGTCAAAGTACAATGTGCATCTATTTGAGTGCGACACTCGTAGATGAAGTGCAGAAAGAATTGTTAATGGAATATCCGGCTGAGACTCCTGTTGCAGCTTGTTATCGTTTGACATGGCCTGAACAGAAAATTTTTAGAGGTCAGTTGAAGGATTTGGCAAAGATAGTAAAGGACAATCGGCTGACACTTGATACTTTGTTGGTAGTAGGAGAAGCCATTGGCAACAGGTCAGGATTGAGTGAATTATATTCTAGTCATTTCACCCATTTGTTCAGAAATGCAAAATCCTGAGTTGCGAGACAGAGACCAAGTGGTTGCCGGCAGTGTGCTTGTTTATGGCGGAACGACCGAAGGGAGGATTGCTGTGCAGGTGTTGGAAGAAGCCGGACGACCATTTTATTATTCTACAAGAACCGACTCGCAAGAGGTGACATTACACCATGGTACTAGATTGGTTGGTGCAATGACACATAAGGAGAAGATTACTTTTTGCGAAAATCATGATATTCGTCTCGTCATAGATGCTACGCATCCTTTTGCGGAACACATCCATGAGTCTATAGTGCGATTGGTTAGCGAATTGGAAATACCTTTAATACGCTTTGATAGAAAATCTATAAATCAAAGCTTAAATGTTTGTTGGATAGATAGTTATGCCTCTTTTGTACAAGAGATAAAATTGTTAGAGATGCAATCTCAGAAAACTGTTGTTTTGTCTCTTTGTGGAGTCTCTGCTGTCAAAGAACTTCATACTTTAGAAACTGTGGCAAATGTGCATTATCGGATACTCAATACGCCTGCAAGCAAAGAAAAGGCTCTGGCTGATGGAGTTGATGAGAGCCATCTATATGATAGTCAGGAGGAACTGGAACCGCTCTTGGAACGGCTGCGTCCGGACATTATCGTTATCAAAGAAAGTGGAAGTTCTGGTGGATTCCAGCAAAAGGTAGAGGCGGCTTTACGCATAGGTTGTAAAGTATATGCTATTAAACGTCCCGATTATCATACTGTGTTGTCTCGTTTTCGAATACTGAAGAGTTGTTATCAGATAGTGAATGGCCCCTATGGACTACGACGTGCAACCGAAAAACTCTTCCCCAATTTCTTTGAATTGAAGAGTGGGCTCACTACAGGAACATATGCGACGGTAGCCGCTATCGGTGCTTGTAGACGTTTATTGCAATTAGATGAAGCTCCCATTGCGAGTGTTAAAGTTGTCATTCCGAACGGTGAATCGCTCTCTGTACCTATATATGATGGTGAGGATGAAAGCGGAAAAGTTTATTGTATGTGTATAAAAGATAGCGGGGATGATCCTGATGTAACCAACGGATTGGAGGTTTGTGCCTACGTAGAGGTTGATGCTACTGCCAAAGGACAACCGGATGATATTGCAATAGATGGTGGAGTAGGGGTTGGCATAATTACCCTGCCGGGATTTGATACGCTGCCCGGTGAGCCAGCTATCAATAAAGTGCCACAACAGATGATTCGACAAAACCTGCGATTGTTGACTGATGAACCATTACGTGTGACGATTAGCGTGCCTCGTGGAGAGGAAATTGCCGGTCGGACTTTTAATCCCAGACTTGGAATAAAGGGAGGAATAAGCATTGTAGGAGTGTCGGGGATTATCAAACCATTCTCAAAAGAGGGTTTTCTAAATTCTATTCGTAAGTGTATGCATGTTGCTAGAGCTACAGATTGTGACCATGTCGTCATCAATAGTGGGGCAAAGAGTGAGCGATATGTAAAGGCTTTTTATCCACATTTGCCCTCACAAGTGTTTGTAGAATATGGAAATTTCATAGGGGATACAATTAAAATGGCTGCTGATGAGGGATTCACTAAACTCTCATTGGGTATTATGCTGGGAAAAGCGGTGAAACTAGCGGCTGGTCATCTAGATACACATAGCAAGCATTCTACAATGGACAAGGCTTTTATTGCGTCGATGATGGTAGAAGCCCGTTGTGGAAAAGAGGTATTAGAAGCACTTGACAAAATCAAATTGGCTAGAGAGTTATGGAAAATTATGCCTCAATCGGATGTGCAGAACTTTGTGAATGTAGTTCGCAGATATTGTTTATTATATTGTGAACCGTTAGCTCCGGACTGTGAGGTGGAACTCTTGTTAATAGACAATGATGGTCGAATTTGGTAGAATGGAGTCTTAGTACTTTCGTTGTCTAGAGAAAATGATGGAGGCAACGATGGGTGCACCGACTAAAGCTGTGACCGAATTGACAGGTAAAGCCCCTTCGATGCCGGGGAAACGTACCAAAAGATTACAGACAAGAGCCAGTAGACTACCTGTTAACATGGTTGCAGGCAGGAGTATACGGTGGTCGGATGTCTGGAAGATAGAGCGACAAAGGTGGGGGACGGCCAAACCTATGAACATGATAGGACCGCAATATGCCGTAATGATAGCAACGAGTACGCCACTCGCAATAATAACTAAAGTGCGGGCACGCCGTACATTCAGTCCTAAATTTCGTGCATAGTCATCACCCAGTAGAAGCAAATTGAGCGTCTTAACCATTAGCAATTGTAAAGGTAATAGAATACCCATGATACATACAAAGAGCCACATCTCGCCACCACTGACACGAGCAAAGCTGCCCAACCCCCATACTACGAATGCTTTGACGTCTTCTTCGGGCGAAAAGAACTTTAATACTCCGATGATGGCTGTGGCTAGATAACCAATCATGACACCTATGATGAGAAGTGTTACGCTGCCTTGTACCTTCTGAGATACGGCTACGATAAGTGCCATAACTGCCAATGATCCAATGATGGCAGCTGATGTCATGGCTACATCGCCAAAGATACCAAGTCGGCTGAGAGCTACACCTCCGATGGAACCTGATAATAAGACAACGAAAGCAACGCCTAGACTGGCTCCGCTGGAGATGCCTAATACAGATGGACCAGCCAATGGATTGCGGAAAATAGTTTGCATCTGTAGACCGCTTACAGCCAATCCTGCACCGGCAACAAGTGCCACCATTGCCTGTGGAATACGTGATTTGAGAACGATGTTTCGGGAGATAATCCCTACATCTTGCCCATCTACTAAGACGTGATAGACGTCATTGAAAGGAACATGCACTGAACCAATCATGACATTGAGAATCCAAAGCAGGATAATCAGTAGGAATATAAGGACAAATATGATGAGATGCTTGTTCAAATGAGCAGGGTTTTTATTTCAGAAGTTGATAATATTTGGGTTTGTAATCTTTGAGTAATTCGGGATGGAAGATGTGAATGAGATCTTTGATCAGTATATCCGGCTCGACAGGACTACTTTCATAATAGGGAGATTGCTTCATGTTGCAATAGATGACATGTTTTTTCTGCCATGCTTTAAAATCCTTGTTACGTGGGTCGCTCTTTGCTAATGCGTCGTAAGAAAAGTGTCCTTTAAAACAGTTAAGAATACGCCAATAGTCGGCATTAGCCCCTTTAGCATACATTTCTTCGTATTCTAGTGGATAACCTCCGCTGTGTTTATCATGTTGTAGAATGTATTCTGCTCCTGCATCGTGAAAGAGTTGAGCAAGATGGTTGCGCCCTCCGACAGCAAACCAACGTCCGAAATGCATCTCACCACTCATTACGGTAGGACGGTTAGTAGTCCTTAAGGCTAATTTCTTGGCTTCTTCGTAACGCTGTACGATTGCGTTGAATAGCGAGTCGGCTTCTCTCTCCTTTCCAATAAATAGTCCAACAAATTTTAACCATTCTGCTTGACCGAGTGGAGTTTCCTCTTTATATCCTAAATGTGGAATCAGGACGACACTGGTTTGTTTGATAGCGTCATATCCCCCACGCTTAAATGGAGAGATAAAGATGAGTTGTGGATCGGCTGCTATAATCTTTTCGTTGTCGAAATTGCCCTCGTGCCCAATTTTAACTATGTTACCTGCCTTTACAAGTTGTTTGACTTCTTGGTTGAATAGGTTCTTTGTGCTTGTGATACCTGAAACCTTATCTAGTGCATGGAGAGCAATAAAATCGGCCAACTGTAGAGTTGTCATGGCAATACAGCGAGTGATAGGAACTTCAATACGGGTGTATCCGGCTGGAGTTTTTATCTCTGTTCCTCTTGGAATTAAGGCGAATTTGTAGTCTGTGGGCATTTCTTCAACACCTTTCATCGCCTTTATTGGCTTCACTTCAACGAGTTTTACACCATTAGGGAGACTTTGTACGCTAAACCCTTGAGCGTAATTGATATGAGTGGTATCGCTCGTTTCTGATTCAATGTTCTTATTGCTGATAGTTTGTTTATTACTTCCTTTGCAAGCAATAAATAATAAGGATGTAAATAACAAGATATATGTGGCATATTTGTTCATATTCATTGTATTCTTATATTATTCGCAAAATTAGCAAAAAAAATGATTTTAGGTATATGTAGACGTATATTTTGGGTAGTTGTATCTATATTGGAATGCGAAAGGAGATACTAAAAATGCCGCTTTTTTACATAAATTTATAGGTCAGATGCGCTTGTTATATGTTTTTTCTATACCTTTGCCAGCATGTCTAAATCTAATTATTAACTAATTAACAATCTATTATGCAAGAAACACTTCACAAAGTTTTATCGGGTGATTTCAATAAAACGAAATTCCTGATGTTTGCGATTACGATGCTTGTCACCGTAATCGTATGGAATCTTCCAACTTCTTTTTTCGGTATTGATGGACTTACTGTAGTTCAGCAACGCGTTATTGCTATCTTCGTCATGGCTGTCTTGCTGTGGATAACTGAGGCGATTCCCGCATGGGCAACCTCCGTTTGTATTATCTTCGTGCTGCTCTTCTTTGTATCCAACAGTTCTTTTAAGTTTTTCCAAGGTGCAGAAGGGCAGTATGGACAGTTGCTTGACTCTGTGGGTATCATGGCTTGCTTTGCCGATCCAACAATTATTCTGTTCTTAGGTGGTTTTGTTTTGGCTATCGCTGCAACCAAGAGTGGTCTTGATGTGATGATGGCTAAGGCGATGATAAAGCCTTTCGGTAATAAATCAGAGAATGTTCTTTTGGGCTTTTTGCTTATTACCGGTATCTTCTCTATGTTTATTAGTAATACGGCTACAGCTGCTATGATGCTGACATTCTTGACTCCTGTGTTTCGTGCATTGCCTCCTGAGGGAAAAGGGCGTATCGCTTTGACATTGGCAATCCCTATTGGTGCAAACATCGGTGGTATGGGTACACCTATTGGAACACCTCCAAATGTATTCGCAGTCAAATATCTGAATGACCCGGCAGGATTGAATATGGGGATTACTTTCGTCCAATGGATGATGATCATGATACCACTTGTTATTGTCTTATTGACTATTGCATGGTATCTTCTTACTAAATTGTTCCCCTTTAAGCAAAAGACTATCAATCTAGAAATCAATGGTAACATGAATCGTAATTGGCGTACGGTTGTTGTAGCTATTACATTTATTGCCACGATTTTGTTGTGGGTATTTGGCGATAAAGTCGGTATTAATGCTAACACTACAGCTATGTTACCAATTGCTGTGTTCGCTTTTACCGGTGTTTTGAGTGCTAAAGATTTACAAGATATTGACTGGGGCGTCATTTGGATGGTAGCTGGAGGATTTGCTCTAGGTATGGCTATGAATGGAACAGGCTTGGCTGAACAGGCTATAAAGAGTATTCCATTCGGCAATTGGAATCCGTTTGTTATTCTTATTGTGGCATGTTTGATTTGCTATGTATTAAGTAACTTCATTAGTAATACTGCTACAGCGGCTCTATTACTTCCTATTCTTGCCGTAGTTTGTAAGGGTATGGGTGAAAATTTAGGTGCTATTGGTGGTACAGTAACTGTTCTTGTAGGTATCGCAGTCGCTGCTTCTGCTGCTATGTGCTTGCCTATTAGTACTCCTCCTAATGCTATAGCCTTCTCAACAGGGTTGGTTCGCCAAAACGATATGCTTAAAGTTGGTATCATGGTGGGTGCTATCACGCTTGTACTAGGTATTAGTGTCCTAATCGTATTTGGTAAATTAGGTATATTCTAGCAAGATATTAGATTAAAAAAATATTTCTATATCGTATTAGGGGCTAATTCTTTATTGAAGGATTAGCCCTTTTCTTTTGGGTAAAATAATTACTCTTTAAAATAAAAATACATAGTTCTCTAAACAACATTGGCTCTTTAACTGTAGTTTACATTCCTAAATAGAACATAATTATTTGATTTGGAAAGCATTATAGGATTAATTAATTGTTAAAATGATACTGAATTAACAATTCTTATTATTAAGAATCGAACTTCCTTTTTAATTTAATTTTATATTTGTATCAATCGAAGTAAAATGGAATTATACGGATACCATGTCGCAATCTATCATGAATAAAAACTCCATTTAGATTTGTGTATCG
>NZ_JRPT01000064.1:0-8395 GCF_000762865.1 Prevotella sp. S7 MS 2
AGCTATGATACGGAAGACTTTCCGTATCTACAGAAGCCCCACCCCAACCCTCCCCATAAAGGGGAGAGAGTAAGAAATGAACCTTCCCCGTCCTACAATTTAAGAACTCATAAACTCAAGAACTAACAAACTCCCCCCAAAAAAATCGTCTACTTGTCAACTTAAAACCTTCTCCCTCCCCTTTTGGGGAGGGTTGGGGTGGGGCTATAGAGGGTCGGGGTGAGGTTACTGCAAGGCCTTAACAACATTGCTGCCACAGCCGGACAGCATTACTAAAAAGGCTCCGCAGTAATGCTGCGGAGCCTTTGCATTCATTTTATATCTTGATAATGATTACCTATTTGGCACACCATTATGAGGAAACCTAGTCCCTATCAACTACTATTCCAATTCCTTTGGCTGTCGTCGAGCCGAGAATATACCTAATATTATAAGGAGAAGAAGGACAGCATAAGATACATATGCCACGGTTTCAGTTTGGTCTACACTCTTCGGATAGAAGCTGAGAACGACCTTATGTTGGCCGGGCTTCACGTTCAAAGCACGCAATACATAGTTTACACGTCCCAATTCTACGGGCTGACCATCAACGGTTGCGGTCCATTCGGGATAGAAAATCTCCGAGAATACCACTACTCCACCCTTCGTAGAATTTACGTCATAATGCAGTTCATTGGGTTCATAAGAAGTCAATGTGACGATAGACGTTCCGTCTTGATGCGTAGCCTCACCTAGTTGGGTGCGGAATTTAGCATCTGCCACTGCTTCATGACGCAGATTCAAGCGACCCAGTGCATCAAGTTCTTGATTGGCATTATCCACATACGACAACTTATCCACAAACCAAGCATTACCATATACGTATGGATTCTGCACGTCAACAGTCTGATTATTCTGCAATGGAAGAATGAAATGCTTAGCATTCAGCATATTCAGTACAGGGTAAATGGAGTCTCCAGCAACCTTGGTCATATCGCCACCAGCCTGTGATATGGCCGGCAAAATCTTACGCATCTCAGGCTGAATATACGCCTCGATGAGTTCTTGATAACGGCGTAGCTTCGCAGCATGGTAACCACCGATACTCTTATGATAGTAAGAGGTCTCATTCTCATTAAATGTATTCGAAGCCAAATTCAACACTCGATAGTCCAACGACTTGTCACGCAATATTTGACGGTCTACATTTGTCATGACTTGAGGGGCTTCGCGCACGCTCTTCTCTACAAACATATCATCGTTGAGATAACGCTTATTCACCTGCCACATGTCTATCAGACAGAGCAACGCCACCGCTCCTATCATGTATTCAGCCTTCAACTTGCGAGCTTTGAAGAGCAAGAGGAGGAATGTGCCCACCACAATAATCCAGAAAGAACGCCAACAGTCAGCCACAAAAATAGCACGACGCATTTCTCGGAGATTTCCTTCTATAGCCCCAAGGTACTCTGCCGGTATGCTTTTCAAAGCATTCATCTCTGAAGAAGAGATAAAATCGACGAAGAACATATTGGGCATAAGAGCAAAGAGCAAGGCTATACCGCCTGTTAAGGCAAAACTTATATAGACGAACTTTATCTTCTTAGTCAGCAAATCGGGCTCGTCTACTATCTTCTTCAAAGCCAACATGGCCAGCAAGGGAATCGTAAACTCAGCCATAACGAGGATAGATGCCACCGTGCGGAACTTGGAATACATCGGCACATTGTCCAAGAAGAAATCAGTAAACGGCATGAAGTTACGCCCCCAAGACAAAAGGATAGAGAGTATCGTAGCTGCCAAAAGTGCCCACTTCATTGGCCCTTTGACAATAAACAGGCCGAGAATGAACAACATCAACACAAAGGCACCCACATAGACAGGGCCACTGGTACCGGGTTGTTCGCCCCAATACTGGCCTAACTGCTGATAGATTTGCATGTATTCAGGGTTGGCTTTCTCCATCGCAGTCTTATTAGCTGCCAATGGAACCGATGCCCCGCCCTTGGTATTGGGTACGAGAAGTGTCCAAGTCTCGTCCACCCCATAACTCCATTGTGTGATATAATCACGGTCAAGTCCCGAATTTGTTTGATTGGCTGCATTCTTCTTAACGAGCTCACTCTTCCCTCTCATCGACTCCTGTGAGTACTGCCACGTGTGATAGAGATTGGATAGGTTCAGGCTAATGCCGATAGCGGCACCTATCAAGCACACACCAGTAGCCTTCCAGAAGCGAGACAACTGCTTTTCGCGAATGGCTTCGACTAAGAAAGCAATTAGCATGAAGAAGATGATGAACAGATAATAATAGGTCATCTGCACGTGGTTGGCGTTCACTTCAAACGCTGAGAAGATGGCAGTGACTATTAATCCCGTCAAGAACTTGCCCCGATAAGCCAGTACCACACCCGCTATCATCGGCGGAAGATAGGCCAATGCCATGACTTTCCAAATGTGTCCGGCCGCAATAATGATAAAGAAATAACTGGAAAATGCCCAAATAATAGAACCCAGAACGGCCAACGAATGGCGGAAATCAAATGCCCTAAGCAAGATATAAAAGCCAAGCAAATAGGCAAAAACAAACCAAACATTCTCCGGTAACCACAGATGATAGGCATTGATGGCCTGTTTGAGTGCCGTCGTACTGCTATACGATGGTGCCGTCTGATACGTCGGCATACCACTAAACGCAGAGTTCGACCATCGGGTCATCTTTCCCGTGCGTTCATAATAGGCTGCTTGTTCTTGCGCTGCACCTCTACCGGCCGCCGAATCGTGACGATATAAGATTCTTCCCTCAATATCCGCGGGGAAGAAATAAGCGAAAGAAATCACAGCAAATAATACAACTGCCACAATATCGGGCCAGTAAGTCTTCAATGCTTTCATAAATAAACGTTTATTTTATAGATGCAAAAATAAGGAAATAGTTGCAAACCAACAAGAAAACCCACGTACAACAAGACTCCATGAAAGTTTTTTCGTAAATTTGCAAGAAATATAATCCGGGCATCGAATGTTCTGAAGTAAATGGGAGAAAACAGTAGTAAAAACCTCTATAAGACTTGTAGTTAACCGACATATGTCCATTAACTGCCGATAACTCCAATGCCTAACAAAGGCATTTAACTCCCGACGACTTCTAGTTGAGCAGTCATGCGAAAAGTAAGAAATAGATTTAAGACATGAATATAGGATTAATCGTAGCCATGGACAAGGAGCATAAGCAGCTACACGCGCTTCTCCACGATGTCCATACCGAGCAACATGCCGGTCGAGAATTTCTTCTCGGCACTGTCGGCCAACACCATATTATATTACAACAATGCGGTATTGGTAAGGTCAACTCGACCATTGGTGCCGTCGAGATGATAACCCATTACCAGCCCGACTTGATAATTTCGTCGGGTTGTGCAGGCGGTGCCGACACGTCACTCAACGTGACCGATGTAGTAGTGTCTACTTCATGCACCTACCACGATGCTTATTGTGGCTCGGAATGCCAACCCGGACAGATTCTCGGAATGCCGGCTCGATTCAATTCACCCGATGAGTTGGTAAAGAAAGCATTAAGCATTGAGGCCGAGACCAACGTACGTACAGGACTCATTGTGAGCGGAGAGTGGTTTGTAGACAGCCGTGAGAAGATGGCATCTATCCTCAATCAATTCCCCGAAGCGATGGCCGTAGACATGGAAAGCTGCTCCATTGCACAGACTTGTCATATCTATGGCGTACCGTTCATCTCATTCCGAATTATCAGCGATGTACCTTTGAAAGACCGTAAGGCACAACAATATTTTGATTTTTGGGATCGTATGGCCGACGGTTCGTTTGAAGTGACGCGCCGTTTCTTAGAAAGATTAGATTAACATTCCTCATTTCACCGGTTTGGAAGTTAGCAGGAGTCAACAGAAGTAAAAGCCTCTTCGAGGCAAGAAGTCAACAGACAATTGTCTATTAACTCCCATTTGTAACTCCAACACCCCATAGGCGTTTAACTTCTGATAACTTCGGAATTGAGTAGAACTACGAAACAAGAATAAAACGATTACAATATTTACATCATGGATAAAATACCTTCATTCACCATAGACCACAACCGCCTGTTGCGCGGCATCTATGTTAGTCGCCAAGACACCGTCGGGGGCGAGACCGTCACGACGTTTGACATTCGTATGAAAGAACCCAATCGCGAGCCGACTTTGCACGTTGGCGCCATCCACACCATCGAACATCTGGCTGCAACCTATCTTCGTAACGACTCGGAGTGGAAAGATAGCATTATCTACTGGGGGCCAATGGGATGTCTCACGGGCAATTATCTTGTAATGAAAGGCGACTTAAAGAGTAGCGACATCGTAGAATTGATGAAAAAGACTTTTGAGTTTGTAGCCAATTTTGATGGAGAAATTCCCGGTGCAGCACCCAAAGATTGCGGCAACTATCTGCTCCACGACCTTCCGATGGCGCGTTGGGAGTCGCGTAAATACCTCAATGAGGTGCTGAATGTCATCAAAGATGAGAACTTGAACTACCCACGGTAATTCTCCATAGCGTTACTATGGGCATAAGAAATAAAAGAAAAGACACATCAAAAAGAGATTGGTCGCTTATTTGCAACATCTCTTTTCGATTGCTTTCGCCATCACTTGGCATGGCCTTACTTTATTTCTTGTTCCTTTGGATAGCATGGGACACCCCGTTGGTTCAGCATATTGGCGAGGAATTACGTAACTTTGGCATTCCTCTCCTGCTTGGTCTGATTGTCGTCATTTGTACTTGGAACATAGATGATGCATTCCCTTGGATCAGCAACAGTCGATTTTCGTTCTCAAGTTTAACCATGGCCGGCACGTTATTTCTTGGAATTGTCATTGGTTTCCAGATGAATCAATGGAAAAGTAGCGTACTCCATGTAGAGACATTGCAACAGATAAAAAACTTAATGGAGACCGATTGGGTGCACGTTTCGCACTTGGAAACAGACACAACATACAGCGGAACGTACACACATGTGGTTTCTCGACCTCAAAGGCATGGTGCAGACAAGCTCTATTTTGAGATGTTGGATGTGTACGAAGTCAACAAAATGCCCAATGTATATGTTGGAACAAAGTTCACTAGTCGCGAATATAGTGCCATGACGAGCGAAGAAAAGCTTAATCAATACTACAACGATTTCTTCCATCAGGGTATTAACCGCCATGCTTACCCGCTCTATAACCAACCTTATTTGCTCAAACACGAACACCATTCTGATTTATACAAGGGATTTGTACATGCGATTACGAATGGTCATTTCAATGATTTGTCGACCGATGACGCCATTATCTTCCGATTAGCAGACGAGAGTGAGAGTCCCAGTGGGCATTTCAATATAGCCGTCATCTGCTGGATTGCCCTCGCATATAGCCTCCTCATCATTCTCATTGTGATTTTTGGCAAACCCGATCGTAAGAAATATGAAGAACGAGATGATTTGTTGTTGAGAACAATATTCAATTTCTTACTAACCTTACCAGTTGATGCTAAAGAGGAAAAGCATAAAGGAGAGATTCGTAAATCGGAAAAGACGGAGCATACATGGCACATCATCATGGCCATACTTATAGCTCTTCCTCCCATCGTCAGTATTGTTTATTACTTGGCCATGGTGTTTTCGGGCGTCAGTCTCATGTCGCCCGACGTCTCCGAAATCATCAGTTGGGGTGGCGCCAATAGCTACTTGGTGATGGGATTAGGTGAATGGTGGCGCATCGCTACGGCTTTCTTCTTACACGGAAATCTCATGCATATTGCGTATAACCTCATTAATTATTGGCTCATCTTATACTTATATGTATTTGCGATAGGCAGCCGTAGAGTCATTTTATCTTTCTACATCACCGGCCTTCTTAGCACTTCCTGTGCCATTCTCTTCTCTCCGCACACCGTGATAGGTATTTCCGGCGGACTCATGGGGATGTATGGCTATATTATCATCAACTCTCTCTTAACTCCAAAACACAAAGACGGCATTTGGTTTCCTGTCATCATGGTCGGCATAACTCTCCTTTTCAGTTTCCAAGCCACCGTCAGTTTGGCCGGCCATCTATCGGGCTTGCTAGTAGGTATCATTCTTGCCATTATCTATTATTTATACGATCGAAGAGAGACTATATTAGATTAAATATCTTCATTGCCAATGAAGATATTTTAGAAAAACCTTCATTACGAACGAAGATATTCTAGAATATCATTCGTTATGAATGAAAACTTTTTGCTATCTTTGCCCATATTCATCATCCTTACAGGCATATGATACCTAAACAACTATTGATTCAAATTATTCTTGACCAGCAAAATATCCGTTTAAAAGACGAAGTTGCGCGAGACATTCAACCTCAATGGCTTGAAAGCGAAGAGATAGTAGTTGTCTCTGGAGTAAGAAGATGTGGTAATCTGTGCTGATACAGCAAATGAGAAAGAGGATGAAAGAACAAGATTTCTTCCTTAATTTCGATGATGATCGCCTCATCAAATTCACCATAGAAGATTTCCAACTACTCCAAGAATGCTTGATAGAGCTCTTTGGAGTACAACATACCTATTATTTTGACGAAATACAGAATATAAAAGGTTGGGAACTCTTTGTACGAAGACTCTATAATAGCAGTAATAAGATTTTTATTACAGGTTCTAATGCCAATATGTTAAGCCGCGAATTAGGCACACATCTCACCGGGAGATATATTGCAATAGAATTGTATCCGTTCTCTTTCAAAGAGTTCTTGACCTATAATAAGATAGAACATTCTACCAAAACCATAGCGACAACAGTTGGAACCGCCACGATGCTCGCCCAATTTAAGAGATACATGAAGCAAGGAGGATTCCCTGCTTTCCTTAGAAATCAAACAAGAGAATATATATCCGGAATATACGAGAGCATTATATATCGCGACGTATTGCTGCGAAATGGCATCACTAACGAACGCGAAGTACTCGAACTCATGCACTATCTTGCCAGTAACGCAGCCAAACGTCATACCTATAGTTCGTTAGGAAAGGTTGTAGGTCTCAAACATCCCGAAACCATCAAGAACTATTTAAATGCTATTAGCGACACTTATCTCATCTTTCAATTAACAAAATATGCTCCATCCGTAAAGACTCAGAGTGCCAGTGCCAAGAAAATATATCTTATAGACAACGCTATTATCAGCACAATAGGCTTCAACCCGACTGACAATATCGGCATCCTGCTAGAAAATTTAGTATTCATCGAGCTCAAACGCAGGCAACTCGATGTATATTATTATGCCAATAAAGGAGAATGCGACTTTGTTGTTAGACATGGCGTTACACTCACTGAAGCCTATCAAGTGACCATGAGTATCAGCGAAGAAAAAACCAAACAGCGAGAAATGAAAGGATTAATAGAAGTTGCGAAAGCAGAGCATACTAGCAAAAACTACATCCTTACGATGGACGAAGAATGCACTATTACCGAAGAAGGCCTCACTATTGAAGTAAAGCCTATTTGGAAATGGCTGCTAGACCAACCCTCTATAAATCAAACTTATACCCAGCCGTAATCGTAAAACAGTGGTTATGATTTTCGGCTCCCTTTGTTATTTTACTCAAACCAAGATGATAACACGCCTCTACAACGACATTCATGTATTCGTATGAGACACCCATAGGGATGGAAAATTCCGTCTTATTGCACTGTTCCATGCGGTCTTTCGTCGTCTGAGTCATCTCGCCATAGGTATAAACTCCACTCTTATTTACCTTATATGGAGTATCCTCCCTACTCTCTTTGGCATTGACCAACCGCGCAAACTGTACTCCTATTTTCACAGCCAGACCGCGAGTAGCATAGTAATTCACCAACAAAGGCACGGTCACATAGTCCAAATTGATATGGTGATGATGGCTTCCGATAAACTCTTCATCTTCGGAAACCTTGATCGGAACCTGTATACGATAATCGGAATAACGGCATCCCTGCATGGAATAAAAGGCACCCAGCGACACACTAATATGAGTAGTTGCTTGATACTCCCCCTGTAATCCGCCCACAAAACCAGCCTTAAAATGAGAATCTAGCGTTCCATCATAAGTATTGAGCCCCATATTTGCCATATTAGCCAACGTGATACCCACTTTCGGTATCAACGAAAATGTTCCTTGATGACTCTGTGCTTGTGCGACTACAAACACGGCAGTTAGCGCTAAAAACAACACCAAACGTTTCATAGCTTTATCTTTTGATTATTAAAAGATAAACGCACCACAATCCAAAATATTGCAAAGGAAAGCCTAAATCACATTAAGTTTTTATAGCTAACAACATAGGTTGCTCCCCTCTCTCGCTTTTATTTATTACCTTTGCATAAGATAAGCTGCACTCGGCAATTTG